>JAHFPE010000141.1 GCA_023261345.1 Candidatus Woesearchaeota archaeon | reverse complement strand
GATCTCCTATTGATTCACTTGTTAGAAAATTTTGAAATTCATATCTGTTAGTGTTACTTCCCAACGTTCTTTCTAGTTCGGTCGTTGGCAAAATCATTCCCCCAGAAAGAAAATCTTTTGGCACGAAAACACCAATTCCCCCTTGTAATCGTACTGCATCAGGAAGTCTGTGCAAAGGATTCTTTTCATCTGGAGGGTGTACCCTCATAATTAAATAATCAAAACTGCCTTTTTTTGCTGCGGCAATAGTTGTTTTAAGTGACTGGGTTTTTGTACGCGTACGTATATCTTGGGCAAGACTCTCAAGAATCCCCTCACGAATTGAAAACTTTTGTAGCAACACCTCTGTAGAACGAATGTACTCTTCAAGTGCAGATGCAATCTTTGCATTAGAATTTGAGAAGAGCGTTCTTCCTTCAGCGGGAATATACTCATGTATAAGACTCATGACATTCAGCAATTCACCATATTCTTGCATCGCACAAGGATCTTCAATAAACGCACGAATGACTGCCTGACGATTACTAATAATCTCAAGCTCAGTCACTGGCTTCAATAAAGAATATCCCTTACTCAAAAAGCGCGGTGTCTCTTTTGACCTAGTGCTGGGAACTTGTCCAGTTCGAGCATCTCCCTTGCGAAACATGTCCTGTTGAAAAAAGACTTCCCAATCTCGATTCTTTTTAACACCACAATACGAAATTCCTGGAAGTTCCTCCTCAATAAAAACGTTTGTAACTTCTTGTCCGTCCCTTCTCTTTGTAAGCATGCTGTTGAATGATTCTTTTGTCGGTTTTTAAGTCTTGTATTCAATGTTCGCGAGTTCACTTGACGCGGGTTCGTTCAATTCAACAAACATTAGAACTAACCCGCCAATAGTCTTCATGATCCAAAATGCTGTTGTGAGAAAGAATGCGAACCTGAAACTATTTACGAAATATTAATAAATCGGTTCCCGTACTTCTGTGAATGATTCGTGAAAGTTTCTGTTTTCTTCCTCGGGTTGGAGCTGGCAAGGAATCGCAGATATGGCAATCGGGTGTTACAGATTGGAATAGTTTTCTTGACGCACAAAAAGTGCCAGGGTTTAGTGTTCAAACAAAACAAACGTGCGATTCGCTTCTTCATACGGCGCGTGAGCAACTTCTTGCAGAAAATGCGAACTGGTTTGGTGCAATGCTGGACACACAAGATCATTGGAGACTCTACAACACATTTAAGGATGATGCAGTTTTTCTCGATATAGAGACCGACGGTTATTATGGAAGCGTTACAATGGTTGGGATGTATGATGGAAGAGAAACAAAAACCTTTGTGCGAGGAGCAAATCTTGATAGAACTCTTCTTGCTGAACAATTAGCAAAACACAAAATGATAGTGACTTTTAATGGCAAGACATTTGACCTTCCAATCTTAAAGAAATATTTTAATCTCACAATGCCTCTACTTCATGTTGATCTTCGATTCGTTTGCCAAAAAGCAGGACTTACTGGCGGACTCAAACAAATCGAAAAAGACCTAGGTATACATCGCTCGTCGGAAGTTGATGGAATGCAAGGAATTGATGCAGTGTATTTGTGGCAGCAGTTCAAACAAACAAAAAATAACAAATATCTTGAACTTCTCATCCAATACAATGAAGAAGACGTAATTAATCTACCTGCCATTGCTAGCAAAGTAATTCCTCCATTGTGGACTAAGACTAGAAAAAATTTTACGAGTGAGTTATGAATTTCTTCTGTGATGCTACGCAAACTGCAGGATCTCAGTTGGCGACCTCGCAATTATCAAACACCAAACTGCATTCGTAGATCATCTGAGGGCTTCCAAGGCGGGTCAAATGTTAGTTCTACTTCCACGTTTTCAGCAATTGTTCCAACTTTTTGTTTAA
Source organism: Candidatus Woesearchaeota archaeon (assembly GCA_023261345.1). Lineage (GTDB taxonomy): Archaea > Nanobdellota > Nanobdellia > Woesearchaeales > ARS49 > JAHFOI01. The sequence goes on along the minus strand of JAHFPE010000141.1, from coordinate 1,276 downwards.
CTTCCTCAATTAACATCGGACCATACGGACACATTGGAGTAGTTAGCGTCATCAAAATGTGAACGTCATTCTTTTTTTTGCCAGTAATTTTGATGTCATACACAAGTCCCATGCTCCAAATGTCCATCATTATTTCGGGATCAATCACTGTCGTTAATATTTCTTGAACTGATTTTTTTTCAACCATACGTTTGGAAGAAGGTTGGTGGTTTTAAACATTTGCTGGATTTGGAAATATTGAAAAGTTTTCTTCTTGGCCTTGAGGGAAGAGTGGTTGTACGTTATGCTTAGTGCTTCGAACGCCAAGTCAATATTCATGAGTCGGAAGACGTAGAGTAGTTTGAGATTGGAAAGTGGGGGACCAGAAAAGAAGTGCAATGCAATGCCGGACTTTTCAATATCGCTTTGCTAACGTCATAATTATAAAGAACGCCTCGCCCGAGTATTGAGGAACCACAACACGCAGGTGGTAGCCAACATGTTCTGTTTCTTTCTCGCTCGGGCGAGGCAAGAGTATGTGATATATTTTTCTTTATTACAAATTTCGCAGGGTCTAAAACCCCGCACTTTAGTGCGAAATTTATAATCCCAAAAACTCGCTGTTTAGCGAGGAGGGTAAAACCATCGGCTTTAGCCCGCTGATAGCTCCGAGCAGCGAGTTTTTGTTATGTGCGTTTTGTAAGAAATTCCGGAAGATATCTTTCCTGATCATCCATAAAAAAAAGAGATTGCAGTTATCATCCTTTTTTGATCGCCATAGGTGCATTCTTCTTTAGCGCTTCAAGTGCAAAAGATAGTTTCTGCTCACTTTCTGCGTACATCGTAAGTAACCGATCTCCCTTTCGAACAGAAGTTCCCTTGTGTGCATGAAGAAACATACCTGCTGCTTGATCTGCTGGTGCTCCAGCTAGCAGACTTGCGCGTGCAATGGAAGTATTGAAGACTGATTTTACAGTTCCTGTTGTTTGAGCGAGAATTTCACAATTGTACTTTGCGCAGCGTATTTGTTCAGGAGAAAATATTTTTCCCCCTTGGCAGCGAATTATGCTACGCATTGTTTCGTATGCATCGCCAGAATCAAGTATTTTTTTGGCAGTAGAAATTCCTGTTCCCCGTTTTACGTTTTTTGTGAATTCTAGCAAACGTCCTGCCATCATCAAACTTTTCTCTCTTAAATCTGTTGGAGATATTCCTTCTTGTAATAATTGAAGGCAGTCTCTTGCTTCAAGATTTGGCCCAATTCCATTTCCAATAGGCTCTGAACCGTTTGTTTGAA
>JAHFPE010000140.1 GCA_023261345.1 Candidatus Woesearchaeota archaeon | reverse complement strand
TACACTTCAGGCTGGACAATAGAACAGATCGAGAAGAAATTCAAAGAAGAATCCTGGAATCGAGTGTTAAAGAGGAAATGAAGAATCCAATCGCCCAGGGGTATTTTCAACAAATAAAATAATTGTTTTTACCTCTCGACTCTACCTCACCAGAATTCCCCCATCATCAATATGATAGGAAGGCTCATCTTTTATGGTTTTATCAATTTTAACTTCGTTGATTTCTTTGAGTGATGGGATGTCGTTCATGTGCACGCTATTCGAGATTGTATAGAGTGTGTTATCAATGTACAGGCTTCGACGTACACTTGTCTCGTGTGCAATAGTGCCTTTGAGTGTCAAACTTGTTGGTGTTATGGTAAATACTGCAGCAAGATATTCTGGTCCTTGTGGCTGTTGTGGAGGGGGTATTTTTTTGTGTTCTGCAGCGTTTGTGTCATCTATCGTAACTTGAAGTGGAGGGGTATAGTAATTATACATCGGATATTTGTATAGGGGAATTACAAGTAGGTTTTTTTTGTTGTCAAACAGTACTGCTTTTGGATCATTGAGTGCTTCGCTGTCTGTGTTTGTGTCAAAACTTTCTGCTGCAACTCGTTTTGGGGTTGTTGGGTCTGTGATTTCAAAGAGGGTTACTTTTACTCCTTGTTGTCGTCCTTGTTCGTCTGTTTGTCTGCCGATGCCAATGATGTGGTTTTCATCGTATGGATGTAAATATGTTGAAAATCCAGGTAGCTTGAGTTCGCCAATAATTTTTGGTTGTGTTGGATTTGATAGATCAATGACAAAGAAAGGGTCTGTTTGTTTGAAGGTAACCAGGAATGCTTTGTCATTCATGAGCCTGGCAGAGTAAATTCTTTCTTTTGTTCCAATGTTTTCTAGTTTGCCAACTTGCCGAAGTTCTTCATCAAGGATGTATATGTTGTTGCTTGTGTCTTGCCAAGGTCCGCTAGTTGTTACAATTCTAAAGTAGCTTTTGTGTTCATCCATGCTGTACTGGTTTAGAGGTGATCCTAGCACTGTGCCTGTTCCTGCAAGCGTTATCTTCCCATCGTTGATGTGGAGTTTGTGTATGATCGTTTTGTCGCGTTCATGTCTGAGTCGTTCTTGGACTAGTTCTGTTCGTTTTCTGAACTGTTCTGAGCGTTGCCTGAGGGTTTCAAATGCATTCTGAATTTTTGTTTTTTGTGGTTCTTCTTGTGCTTGTAGAGAGTTTGTGTATTGTGAAATAAGTTGAATCATGTATCTCTGTTTTTTTTGTTCTGAAAGACTGCTTTTGACAATCTTGCCCAGTTCCGAAAGAACAGTTGTAGGTAGTGCATTTGTAAATGCAAGAGTGATGTCTTGTGCTGTTGCGCTGTATGGGTTGTATCCATAGAGTATGGGCTGTAGTATTTCGCTAATTTCTGCTTGCTCTATGCTTGGGGGTAATCGCTCGTTTTTGATTCTTTGAATTTCTTCTCGTGTTGTTGCAGAGAGAATGTCTGTTAATTCATCGAGAATGATGTTCGTTTCTTGTTTTGGGCTTAGAGTTTTTTGTTTTGTGAGATAGATATTTTCTTGTGACACGTAAAGTTGTGTTGAACTACCTAAAAGAAAGCTTGCATGTTGTACATTGCTGTCTTTGAGTCGTAATGATGAGATTGTTGTAAGTGTGTATCCGTTGTCGTATGTATCGTCGTAATAGATTTCATCTGCAAGTACTGGTATTTCTTTTGATTCTGTGCGAAGAGTTGGAAGTTGAATGTTGTTTGCGTAATTGAGCCAGTAATTTGTAATGAAGTACACAATGCCGTTTGTGAGTCGTGCATTGACGTAGCTTCCCTCAATTGTCGTCGTTTCAAGGAGTGCAGGTGTGCCAGGTGTAGTGACGTCATACACGCGTACAAACGCGTGTGGTCCTGATGGGCGAGGGAGCGGTCTTGAGACTATTCGTGGTTCTACTTCTTCTTGTACTGCATTTGCTTCAATCATTGGGACTGGGTATATGTCATAATTATAAGAATTTCCAATTACGATGAGTTTGTGATTTTCCATAAATAATTGTTGAAAGTACATTCCGTTTTCTGGAGTTATTGTGCTTATGATTTTTGCTGTTTGTGCGGGATACGCTTCAAGGATGGTTACTTGATTTTTTTGTTGTGATAATACATAGATGTATTTGTCGTCATTTTTGACGATGTCTGGTTCGTCAACTCCTAGTACTTGAATGTTCGTAGTGCTATATGATGTTCTCTGATCTGAAGAAGCAGAGTTTGGGGTGGATAATGGTGCAGTTCCTAGTTGTGAAATCCCTTTATCTGCGCTTACTCGTCCTTCTTCGAATGCAATTCCTTTGCCGTATTGTTGGTACACTCGTGCTTGTTCGTGAGTGTGCAAAAAGGTTGAAAGATCATCTGGTGATGAGAATTGTGAAAGTTTTTGAGTTTTAGTGTATGAATCATTTGGGTGTACGGGTGGAGACTGGCATGCGGAAAGGAGGAGAATACTTATGCATAGTATCAATATTGGGAGCGGTTGTTTCATTTGTTTCACCTTTGAATGACAGAATGAAGAGGGGATATAAATAATGTGTGAAATGATGAGGGAATTGGCTTAGCTAGATTCCCCCGTTTAATCGTCAAGCTGGCGCACTGAATGCTAACTACAACTATGCTTATCGCAATCGCATTCAAATGAAAAAGAGTTAAGAAACGAAGAAGATCACCTCGTTGTTCAAAATAAAATGGGAGGGTGCATCTCAGAAAATGGTGGAAAGGGTAATATTACTGTTGGCAGTAACACGCAGTTTGATCAGCGCTATTTGGCCACGGTTTACAATAAAGTGGTTTTGCGGGTGATGCATTTTGTTCACATAAACTTCCGCTTGCACGATTGCGACAGCGGTCATCACTCATAACTTTACATAATGGTCCTAGTGATGGTGCTGCGGCAGGTGCTGCTGCTGGTTGAGGTGCAGGAGCTGGAGCAGGTTGAGGAGGGATTGGTGCTGGGGCAACCACTGCAGGAACTGGTTGAGGAGCAGCAGCTGGGGCTGGTGCAACTTGTGCTGCAGGTGGAGGAGGACTGCAATAGCAGCTATACCCACCACTTACTACATTTGCAATTTGACATTTTGATCTTGAGCCGTTGGCAAATATAAAACAGTCATCTCCGGAATGTTTTGCTAAAC
>JAHFPE010000139.1 GCA_023261345.1 Candidatus Woesearchaeota archaeon | reverse complement strand
CCGACCTACGGATTATGAGACCGTCGCTCTACCAGGCTGAGCTATGGCGGCATAACAAGCATCTTCTGTAATGGTTTAAAAACGTTTGTTTGAAGAAAGACGCCGGCGCGGGGAATCTCAGCAATTCGATTGAGCAAGCCGAAAAGCTTTTGAACCCCGATGTCTTTTCAGACCCAGTTGCTCAGACTGGCACCATACCGTTAGGTGACGCCGGCATCACTTCTTTCTTTTATTTTACTCTTTAAGTGCGTTATGGTCAGAAATTACGAACTTTTCGGAAGAATCACGGCGGTGCCGGAAGATTTGCGAGAAATCCGTGAATATTTCGGAAATGCAAGAAAACTCCGGAGGAATAACGAACTTTCCGGAAAAAAGAAAGGGTTTGGCGCAGTTGGCAGCGCTTTCAAAAGCAGCACCTGTCCGAACAGGTGACTCTTGACGTTCATAGGAGTCCGGTTCGGACAGGTAGCAAGTTCAAGAGCAATGCCAGACGCGGCTGCCAACTCAAAAAGCGCGTCAGTTTAGCGTCGTTGCTGTTTTTGACCAAAAGATTTTTATATCTCAATACTATGATAGCAGTATACTGTATTTAGGATAAGACTGTATTGCTTGGATGATAACTATGTTTTTCACGAAAACGCAGGCGCGGGTGATGAAACTATTTTGTGGCGAGATTACTGCACTGCGCAGTATTTTGCAAGTGTCAAAACGCGTAGGTGTTGGCTACGCACTTATCCATAAGGCAGTACATGATTTGCTGCGTTACGGGCTCTTATGTAGAGACGAACACGGACTGATTGGTGTGAATTACAAGAAGCACGTGCAGGATTTTGCGTATATAGAATCCTTGCGTGCTGAAGAGTTTCGGACGCGATACCCGGATATAGGTTTGTTTGAGTCAAAAGTCATAAATCAAATGAATGGGTTTTTCATCCTGCTTGTCTTCGGATCGTACGCAAAGGGAAAGCAAAAAAAAGACTCTGATGTGGACATTCTCATGATTGTTGAACGCACTGCTGAAGCAGAAAAACAGGAGCGTGCATTGCAGAACACTGCGGAAACATTCCTGAAACATGCAGAGTGCAGAGTGATTGGTTTAGAGAGCGTTCAAGAAATGCTGGCGAAGAGAGAGAAAGTGAACGTCTTGAACGAAACGCTTAATAATCACATACTTTTATTCGGCGCAGAGGCGTACTATAGACTATTACAAGAACGATGATTGATGACAAACAAATCGAGCAGATCAAGCGAGATATCCCAAAATTGATTGATGAAGGAATCATTGCAAAGAGTGATGAGTATGTAAAATTCTGCAGCTTTTTCGTTGAGACTGCGGAGAAATCACTGAATGCTAGCAAATTATTGTTCAAAGCATCAACTGATAAGTCACTGATGGAATTTGCTGGATTTCCTGATTTTGACGGATATCTTTGGGTGATTAATTCGGCCTACTATTCAATGTTTTACATGGCAAGTGCTGCGCTAGCTCATCACCAAATAAAAGTTCGTTCAGAAATTGGCGTGCACAAGGTCACATTCAAAGCATTCGTTTTCTATTATCACTTGACTAACAAGATTACAAAGAACTTGGTGGATGAATACTTGCGCGCGCAACAGGACTCGCAAGAACTTTTAGGGCAAGAGGAACTACATGCCAAGGCAGCGAAGAAAGCTACGGAGCTCGTTAATGAGTATGCATTAGAAAAAGAAAAACGGGCACGATTCACGTATGAACTTGAAAGAACACAGATTGCGACACGAGCAAAGACATCGCTAGATCGAGCAAGCAACTTCTACAAAGAAGTATTGAAGCTCATAAAATAAGAATATGATTTTGCGCAATTCTTTTATACTCAGCGTCGTGATATACTATTATGACTACGTTGAAGAGGTTGGTTGTTGTTTCGCTTGGTGGTAGCTTGATTGTTCCGCATGAGATTGATGTTGTTTTCTTGGCGAAATTCAAGCGTCTTGTTGAGAAGTTCAAGCGCACGCATCAGTTTATTCTCGTCTGTGGTGGTGGGGCAACGAGTAGAGCGTATGACTTTGCTGCTCGATCTGTTAGTCGTATCTCTGACGCTGATCGTGACTTGATTGGCGTGACAGCAACCTGGTTGAATGCGCAATTAGTTGCTGCAATTTTCAAAACAAACATTCTTCACGTGCACGATCGTTGTTCTAAAGCTCCAGTTGTTGTCGTGACTGACAAGATCAGCGGAACAACGAGTGATGGCGTTACAGTTGCCGCAGCTCTTCACTACAAGTCAGGCGAGCTTGTTAATCTTACAAATGTTGAGTATGTTTACACCAAAGATCCTCGCACGTTCTCTGACGCAAAACCAATTAAGTCCTTGTCCTGGAACGACTATTTCAGAATTATTCCTGACAAACGTGTTGCGCACATGCATGTTCCGTTTGATCCTTCTGCGTCAAGAATTGCTGCACGGCATCATTTGACTGTTGCAAGCATAAGCGGACACGATCTGAAACAGTTTGAGAACTATTTGAGAGGCAGATCATTCAAAGGAACAGTGATTCATCCATGACTATTAAAAAAAGCGTGATTGTGCTTGCGGTGCTTTGTTTTTTTGCGAGTGTTCTTGCAGCTCCTGATCCTGTGTTAAGCTCGAAAGGAATGACTGCGTTTGTTGAAACATCTTCAGTAATTACTGTCAACCCGACAACACCCAAAGGCTTTCTTGATGTTCTTTCTGCTGATTTGTTTGCGTATCCTAAAGAAACAACACAACAAAAACTTTTGACCACATCAACAAATCCTCCTGTCGCTCTTGCGAACAATCGCTATCATTTTGAGTGGCAGAAACCAGCAATGGGAAACTATGTTTTTTCTGTCTCAAACACAGTGCAAACCCGATTTCAGCCATCGCGTATCAAGAAAAAGATAGAGTTTCCATTATCATCGCTTCCGTCAAGCCTTGCTCAATATCTGAACTCAACACTAATCATAACCTCTACAGATCCAGCAATCGTGAGCCAAGCAAATGCTTTGGCAAGTGGAGAAACTGATTTGTTTGTTGTAGTCACAAAAATTGCTGACTGGACAAAAAATAATGTGAACTACAACCTTTCAAGCCTTACGGCTGATATTTCCCAAAACGCGTCATGGGTTTTCCAAAACAAGCAAGGAGTCTGCGATGAGCTCACATCATTATTTA
>JAHFPE010000138.1 GCA_023261345.1 Candidatus Woesearchaeota archaeon | reverse complement strand
AATAAGTTCGATTGCTTCGGGTAACTGCACAATACCTCGTGTTGCATCCATCAAAATATTTCCTTTGTAAACGCTTTTCACTGAAAGCGCTGTATCATTATCATATCCAACATCGACAAGGGTGTCACGAATTGCAAGATCTTTCTTTTTTATTCTCCCTTCAGGAAGATCGCCATTCTTGATGAGTTCACGAACGTGTGGCTCGAGTGCCTCAACTTCAAAGTAAAGCTTGTTGTGCTTATTTGGACTTTTTCCTTCCATAGTCAAACTTTTCTTTGTGACAGTTTCACGATACACAACTATAGGTGGACTTGTTTTAATTTGTACGCCTTTCTCCGTTAAGATTCTTCCTTCAATAATTTCAAGATGCAATTCTCCCATGCCAGACATGATGTTCTCGCCTGTTTCTTGATTAATTTCTATTTTGATACTTGGGTCTTCTTTTGCAACTTTGCGCAGCACTTCAACTAGCTTGCTTAAGTCTTGTGGTTTTGCTGGCTCAATTGCTTTACTGATGACTGGTTCAAAAATGTGCTTTAATTCTTCGAACGGCTGATCCTTTTCTAAGGTGATTGTCTCGCCAGCATTTCCAGTCACTCCTGCAATTGCGCAGACATTTCCCGCAGGAATTTCAGGTAGCGCTTCAGGACGAATGCCATGATACATTAATACTTGAGCAATTCGTGCAGATGTTTTTGCATTATTCAGATACACTTGCATTCCCTCTTTGAGAGTTCCAGCATACAATCTTCCTGCTGCGATCTCTCGACCATACTTTGGATCTATTGTGATTCGCGTAATGACAAATGCGAGTTTGTTGTTGGGGTCGCATTTCATTAAGCTCATGCCAAGTTCTGAATCAATTTCTCCACGCCAAATCTTTGGAATTCGATATTTTTGCGCATCAATTGGGTTTGGTAAGTGCTTAATAACCATGTCCAAAATTACTTCACTACACGGCATTTTTTCCCAAACAAACTTTTGCTGCTCATCACCAGTTAAATCATATACGTGAAGAACATCCTTAAACGTAACGCCTTTCTTTTGCATGTAAGGTAAGCTGAGTGCCCAATTATCTCTTGCACTTCCAAAACAAACGCTTCCGTCAGCAAAATTTACTTTCCATTTTTGCTTGAACTCGTTTTCTGCAAGTTGTTCAACCACTCTATTAAATTCAATAATGAGTTCGCCAAGACGTTTCTGAATTTGTTCAGGAGTATACATCATTTCTTTAATAAGACGATCAACCTTGTTAATGAAAAGTACTGGTTTCACACGCTCACGAAGTGCCTGTTTGAGGACAGTTTCGGTTTGTGGCATGATACCTTCTGAAGCGCACACAAGAACCACAGTGCCATCGATTGCGCGCATTGCTCTTGTAACATTACCTCCAAAATCAATGTGTCCTGGCGTATCAATCAAATTAATGAGGTATTCTTGCTCGCCAAACTTGTGAATCATGGAAACATTTGCTGCATCAACTGTGAGCAAACGTTCTTGTTCATCTTTGTGCTGCCATGTCGTCATGCCTTTGTCAAGATCTCCAGCTGCTGCCTGCGACATAAGTCCTGCAGAAGCAAGAAGATTATCTGTAAGTGCGGTCTTACCGTGATGAATGTGCGCAGATGTTGCTATGTTACGAATATTCGCAACTGTTTTTGATAGTCGTTGTATGCGTTCGATCTTTTCTTCAGCCATTGTTCACTCCAAAGCCCAACACAAATCTTAATTGAATGTTAATGCGTGTTGATCAAATCTTTTTTACCAATCAATCATGTGCATTGTATAATCTTCATGCACACTTTTGTATGTGAATAATTCTTCTTGCGTAAACCAAAGTTTCACTTCAAAATCTGCTTCTTCTTTATTTCCAGATGCATGAATGAGATTTGCGATGTTTTTCTTGCGAATGCTTGCGTACCCTAAACTGCAATGGCCAAAATCTCCACGAATTGTTCCTGGCGCCGCGTCTTTACAGCCAGTTGGACCAACAATCTTGCGTACGTTTTCAACTGCACTTACTCCTTCAAGACAAACTGCAACAAGTGCATGATTCATTAGCATCTTTCTGAGTGAAGCAACAATAGTAGTTCCTATTTGTTCAATTGTTTGATCGCTCTTAACTCCCGCTGCATCCCAATCTTTTTTAGTCTTTGCACCAACAATGGGAATGAGTTTATCAGAATAATGTTTTTTTGCAACATCTTCAGAAGCTTTCAACATTTTCATGCCAATAATTTTTAGTCCCGCACGTTCAAGACGAAGAAGAATTTCTCCACTTAGACCTCGTTGAATTGCATCTGGTTTTAACAAAACAAGAGTTCGCTCAATCATGTGGCACCTTTCGCCTTACTCCCATACGCTCCCGTCCATTTTGTTTTACGCGGAACACGCTCGAGCTTCAAAAGATTCTTCTCGCATTTTGAACCGCAAAATAATAAGATGCGTCCATCATTTTTAACAAACATTGTTCCTGTTCCAGTTGGAATATCGTACCTACAAAAGCTGCATTTTGCCATTATGTCTGACCTCTTCCTTGTTTATTCAATGGGCGAGCTTCAATTTCTGTTTCTCGTAACATGAGAATATCATTCATTTGAATTGGACCTTTGACGTTTCTTCGCAAAACTTTATCCTTATCGCGACCATCAAGTACTCGAACACGAACTTGAACTGCTTCTCCTCTTGTTCCTGTTCTTCCCACAATTTCTTCAACTCTGCCAGCAACTGCAGGAGAAAAACGAACTGCTGCTTTATCCTCAGCACGCTGTTCTTGCTTTTTTTCTCTTGCATCTGAAGAACGTTTTTCTTTTTGTTCAGCAAGTGAAGGGTCTTTTTGCGAACTTGCATCTTGCTTTGATGGCTTTTTTGCACCATCTTCTTTTTCGGAATTTACAGGTTTGTCAGCCATGTTCACTTCATATCCTTCATCAAGTTCTTAGCGTCGCCCTCATTAATAATTGCAACAGCAGCAGTACCGACACTTACTCCCGCAGCAGTACCGAGTTCTTCTTTACTATCAACTTCAACGAGAGGAACATTTTTTTCTTTTGCAAGAAGAGGAAGGTGCATGACAAGCTCTTTAGGAGTTACGTCTTTTGCAACAACAACAAGCTTTGCAATTCCTCGTTCGAGCGCTTTTGTAACTTCGTTTGCGCCTTTGCGAATCTTGCCCGTTGTACG
>JAHFPE010000012.1 GCA_023261345.1 Candidatus Woesearchaeota archaeon | reverse complement strand
ATTCCTTCATTGAGACTTTCGATGAGTCTTGCTTGAACTTCTATGGTTGATTTTCGCACGGTGCTAGCCACATAAAATTCTCGTCCTTCCCTGCAGATTCGAGAGGATATATATTCGAGGAATTTGCTCATTTGTTCTGTAAAGACGCGATGTTCTGTCGGTCCATCTCGAAATCCATGGTATCCTTGTTTATTCACAAGCTCCAGAAGTTGTGGGTAATGGAATAATTCAGGTGTTGTTCCAAAGTAGAATGAAAAGTTTTTATCTGTAGATGTTTCGCGTCTCCCTTCTGAAAGATGAGTGAATATCGGCAGCCAGCGTACGTCATACGAAATTCCGTCTCTTTCGAGACCGCCCACTATTATTCCTGCTATCCCGTCAGGAGTTCCACCCAAAGAACTGCGGTGCAAATCCTCTTGTCGCTTAATCCAGGCCCCCTTTACTAACCTGCTTTTTAGTAATTTATCAAGGTCTTGATCATTAAACCCTCGTGGATATTGCGTATTTGCAGTTTCTATTCGTAATTTATTTACCAAAAGTATTGGATTAATGCGTTGTTTTTCAACTCCAAGTGTTTGAAGGTAATTGTGAATTTCAGGGTATTGTTCTAGTCCAATTTCGATTGTGTTTTTTTCGGGTGTAGTAACAATGATTGGTACTAACCGCACATCCTTCAAAATTTCCAGTAGTGGTCGAAGAGAATGGTCAAGTATGAGTGCTGCGTCTGGAACAGGAGGTAAGTCAACACCAATAATGTCAACTCCTTCAAAATCTTTAGTAATAATCTGTTCTAATTTTTTTCGTTGTTGCGGATTGTGGTAGAGTATACCAACTGGAAATATTGCGACTTTAGTTTCAGCAGGTTCTAGGCTAATCGTTAGTGTTCGTATTGCATCAGCAAACGAGAAACTGGTACGTTCTTGAAGTGTAACTTTTCTTGGTTGAAATTCATCATACCATGGCAAGGGTTTACTTCCAATGGCATGGTCATGAAGGAATGTTCCTGCTAGACTTCCTTGACGATCAAAATCTATAACTGCTGTGGTATAACTCCTTGAGAGCATTGAAATTAAATCAGCGAGAACTGAAGTCTTACCAACTCCGCCTTTGTTATTTACTGGAAGAATAATTGTTGTTGTCATTCGTTCTTTAATGAATTGAGATGGCGTTTATAAGATTGAAGTGAAAGAGTGAATTTTATTGTAGTACAATTCTAACAGTTTTTCATCTTCTGGAATCTTCCGCAGGGAATAGCCATGTATGGAAATTATGTAATTATTCTTTCTTGGCTTAACACTCCCATAGCAATTAAAATTGAAAGTGAAGTATTTGCAAATCAATTGCGCGAGTTCTTTTTGGATCTTTGGAAGATTTCAAAAAGTAGATTTACAGCATGCTTTCCAAAAATGTGCACAAAACTCTTACTTGGATGTCTGGCAAGGGTTGAACCCTGCGAGTATCAAAATTTCCCCAGTCTGTTTTGTTTGGAATTGCACCTTCAATTTTTAACTCGTGTTCTGTATCTTTGAACTCTCTAACTAAACCAGTTATCATCGCTAAATATGTTGGATAAGTTGTGGTAATACTTCCTCTGCGGTATTGTGTCCTTCGATAAATTGTGTGTTCGTGTGTTGTAGGATTGTGACATATTTGTAGTGTAATCATGTACTAATTATCTTTCTTCTGTATTTATAAATTTTTCACGTTAGCGCTTGTTGGCGTGCAGAATTGTCGTAGTTTGGAGAAAAGTTCGTTGTGTGAGCAAAGATTCTCGAGTTCGCACATACTCATTCAGAGATTCTTGATATACGACTACACCTCCTCGAGCATCAGTTCAACGTTCTGCTGTGGGCGTAGAGCGAACTGCAGAACGTTTGCGAACTCATGAACGTTAGCTTTAAATACGCCTTTCGCTGGTTTTGTTTTGTGGTGGTAATGTATGGGTGATCGTATTAAGGTCACGTATGAGACGCTTTATGAGTTGATGCGTCAGGAAAAAAATCGTGAGGAGATTCAGCAGTTAGATCCTTCGTTTTATGATGATGTTCTTTTGTATTTGCGCGAAAAACAGCAGTATCTTGATGCGTGCTTGGCGAAGAGTGATTTATTTAGCGTGAGTGAACGTGAGAAAACATTGCAGCAGATTCAGAATGCAAAAAGATTGTTAAGGGAGCTCTATGAGCGTCGTGAAAAAAAAATAATTGATCTTGCGCTTAACAAAAGTAGAACAAATAGTGGTTTGATTAATACTGCGCAATTGCTTGCTGAAGAAATTGCGCTTTATGATCGTTTTACTACAGTACTTAATGAAGCACGTGATCGTGTGCTTGTTCGTGTGCTTGCATTACAAGGAGAGGTGCAACACTCAGCAGTGAATAATTCACACACATTCTCTCAGCAAGCTGTACCGCAACGTTCTTTAAATACGACTGAACAAAAGTCTTCAAAACGCGTTCGGTTTCTTGAAGAAGTACAGCAGTTTGTGGGCGAGGAACTTGAGCAGTACGGCCCTTTTCACCCTAGGGATCTTGCAGCAATTCCTCCTAACCTCGCTGACATTTTAATAAGTAGTGGTAAAGCAGTTGAGGTGGGTGATGAGTAAGGATTTATCCAATGGGCAATATTTAAATACCTCAACTGGGCTTCGTTCGAATATGAATGAGTCGCGGAGTCGTTCTGGATTGTTTATCGGTCTTGCTGCATTGGCTGTTGTTCTATTCTTGAGCGGTTACTGGATGGGCGGAAGGTCACTTAGTACAACTGGAAATTCAGTGCAACAGCTTGAGCCATCTTCTGGAATTATTGCAAGAGAAGGAGGCGCAACTGTGAGTGGGTCATCGTTACTTGGAGCGAGTGTGGTCAATTCATCGAGCGCTTCTTCAACTGGTTCAAGTGCGGGGTTGTCTTCGCAGATCGGTTCTGCTTCTGTTTCGTCAGGTTCTTCTGTTTTTTCTCCATCTTCTGCGCAGGCAGCGTTAATTCCAATATTGCTACGGCAGGTTCTTGATTTGCGTATTGCAGCAGCAAAAAATGATACCGTGAAAACTTCATTACTCGTCACGAAAATTCAAGATTTAGTGGCCGCGCAAAAAAGTAGTGTGCTTGGTGAACGTTGGGATGCAGTTGCGTTATGTCTTGCTAGAGAATGTGCTAACGCAGAATTCTTGCGTTTCGTCACTGCCGTTGCAACTGAAGCGGATCGTCTAGGCAGTGCTTCTGGCAGCCTCATTTTGAATCTTCTTGCGGTTAATCAGTATTGGCAAACCGATAACACTGTTCGGTTTTCTGAGGCAGTAACATCTGTTGATCGGTCTGTTTCGCAGTCGAATCAAACGCAGCTTTCTTCGTCGTGGAATGCGATTGTTGATTGTGCAGGAAAATGTCCGAACAAAGAATCGTTGTTGTTTTCATTTTTTGATGCACTTGCGTAATATTTCTCAATTCGAGGTGCGTCCAGTGTGAAGTCTTAAATTGCGAGTTGGATTTAGTGTAGTTTTGATGTTTGCCATGCGTACGATGTTAATTTCGCGAACATCTTCAAATACGTACTTTTCTCCACAGTAAGTACAATACTGTTTTTAGTACAATAAGTACGTTAAATATATATTGAACTTAAATCAGTACGTACTTCTATGATGAAAACAAACGAACATAACGCAAGCGTCTGCGTTTGCAGACTGCGATTACAAGAACAAAGGAGGTGAAGATTATGAGTTCAATACCAATACTGACAGCGAAAGGTGCTCCAGAGCCAGGCCAACAGGAAAGAATTGGTGAGGAGTTATCGGATAAAGTTGTTCGTGAAGCGCAAGATGCGCAGCGTGAACTGTATCATGGACTAAGCGGTAGTGGTTCAAGAAGTCCGCCAATTCGATCGACTCCCAGTGCGAAATTAGTATCAGAATCAGGAGATAATCAGGGAATTGCAGTCTATGAACCGCTACAAGAATATGAAGGCCTTGGTCGAGGAGTACTCGAACACCGCTTAGCTGTTGCCGAGCGATCACTTAAAATTGCTCAAGAGCGTACCGGTCGTTCAGGAGAACTTCTTGAGGATCTTTCGCTGCGTCTTCATTCAATTCAGGGTTTAACAGGTCTTACTCCTGAGAGGGTTGGCGAAGAATATTCTGGTCTTGTGATGCAAGCAGCATCTCTTCTAGCGATCACTGGAGAAACCATCGAAAGACATCTTTCCCCGGAGGAAAAAGAGCGCTTGCAAACTGCTAAAAAACAACTTAGTGGAAGATACACTCCGAATGCCATGCAAGCGGTTCGCGAAGTCTATTCTGCGATCGTGAGTGCTTTTAGTGAACTAGAAAAAAACTCCACAACTGATGCACTTACTGGACTGTTGAATAGGCGCGCATTCGATCAAGATCTTACAAGAACTGTTTCATCTCGCACAGGGGGGTCACTCCTTGTAGTGTATATGGATCTTGATGGCTTCAAAGAAATCAATGACAAATTAGGTCATCATGCAGGAGATAATGTCCTTCGCTACGTAGCGAGTTCTCTTCGATTAGAATTCAAAAGAAGAGGAGATGCTCTGTATCGTATTGGAGGTGACGAGTTCGCGGCCATATTATCTGATGTAAAAGATATTTCATCAGGCGCAATAAAAGTGGAGCGTGCAAGGAAGGCTATTACTGAGGGATTCATTCCACTTGTTGGAAAAAACGGAGACTGTGAAATATACCATATTGGGATTAGTGCAGGAGTAGCAGGATATGTTCGCCCCGATTCAGTCCCAATAAATAGAGATAATCTATCTCAGATCCCCTCGGGCGCACTTGGTAAAGTTGCGGACAACGCATTATATGCAGTTAAGGGCAATGGAAAAAATGGAACTGCATACGTTGTCGTTCCTCAAGCAGAAAAATTTTCTCTTGAGCAAGTGGGATCTTCCATCTGTCCGTACAATTTCCTTGGCCCTGTCGCGTCTCGTGTTGTAGCACAGGTAGTAACTCCTAGATTAGTAGAGTACAACAAATGATCAATGTGGGATTAAGAGGTGCCCCCGCGTCGCAAGGAAGTGGCGCGGGTGGAATTTTTATGTGGGGAGTGGAGAAGAAATTAGGAAACGCGAAATACGCGTGCCTGCCTGACGCCGTCGCGCGGCGGATTATTCCGCGCGATTATACTCATTCAGAGGAGGCCCCATTTCCGGGAGCAGGGGGTGGTTTTCCGGGAATTGGCGGTTCTATTAATGGGATCGACGCGTGTTGTCTGAGTCCTTCTGAATGTATGATTTCTGTGAAGCAGCTTGTTCTTGAAGAAATATATCTGAAAAGAAAAAAGGTAGCATCAATTAGTTCTGCGCTTGAATTATTGCTCTCAACCAAAGTCCCTCAATTAAATTGTGTGGTGGGAGAAACCACTGCTGCTGAACTCCCGTTTCAAACAAAACGTTGTGTGCTTTCTGCAATTAACGCAATTCGAAAGCAGGAATCAGTTCCGGAATATGTGCTTGCTAGTGAACGAGAAATTAAGTCGCACAATTATGTGGAGCAAGTTTTATTTCCGCTTCTTCAAATCTTAACTGGAAATGTTTATGAAGTGCGTGTAAAATTTCGGGACACAAATTGGCCTTTAAGCTACTCCGCACAAGAAGGTGCGTTTGTTCGAAATACAATTCAAGGGATTTGCGGTGATTATCTCTGGGAAGCGTATGACTCCTTTAAGCCAAGAAAGCAAGAACTGGTTATTCAAAAAGCGAATCCCCGAGGAGAGAATTTTTTGTATCAGAAAGAAGAGTCTTTCTGCGAGTGGTCTAAAGAAGAATTGATCTGCGCACTTATTTGTCCTTCTTTGGATTTGGCATCACAAGTAAGCAGGGGAATGGAAGAAGAAATAGTTCTAAATCCTAAACTAAAAAAGCTTGGTATTTGTGGGCTTGTTTCAGAACGTAGGTATGTTCCAGCTGAATTCGGATATAATGCAGTTGCATGAAAAATTTGTAAATGTTTTGTGCAAACCTTTAAAAACCACTCCCTGATGGTTGCTGTTATGAAAGTTCCAAAGCAGCGAATGCGGTTTTGTAAGAAGTGCAAAAAGCATACCCTTCATAATAATGAATTGGCAAAAAAGAGGACAATGGGTAGTGTGCACACAATGAGTGCGGGTACTCGTCGTAAGTGGCGTCATCTTGCGGGGATGGGTAATGCAGGCAGATACTCACGTCCTCCTGGCGGTGGAAAGATGTATGGGAAAAAGCAAACCAAAAAGACTGATTTCAGATATACATGTTCGCAGTGCAAGAAAACGTGGAGTTCTTCAAGTGGAGGAATTCGCTTGCGAAAGGTAGAGTTCACATGAAACCATTACAAGAACCGCAAGGTAAGTACATTAAAATTCGTTGCTCAAAATGTAAGAACGAGCAGATCATGTTTGGAAAGGCAAGTTCGCTTGTGCACTGTCTTGTGTGCAGTAAACTTCTTGCAGAACCAACTGGTGGCAAGGCACGAGTTAAGGCGCGAGTGCTTGAAGTTCTAGAGTAGAGAGGTTTGAATAAAACCTGTTTTACGTTGGATTCAAACCTCTTCTTTGAGGAGTTTGACTATTTTTGATAAGTTTTTTAAACTCCTCAATAAGATTCTGCTGTTCGCAGAAATTTGCGAGTTCGCCACTGCTCACTGTACAAATGTTAATAAGCAGCTTCAGTTATTCTCTACACAAATGCCTTCACAACTTGAGTTGCCAGGAAAAGTCGCTGAAGCACTCGCTCAAATAAGGCGTGTTTCAGCCTCTGGTTGTCTTGAACGTCATGATATGTTCGCAATTCATTTGGACACTGGAACTTGGCAGGATTCTAATAGCCCTTTTCTCGCAAGAACCGCTCCTGGCGCATATGCGAAAACTAGCATTGCTTTTCCTCATGCGTTTGAAGAAGATTTCTGCTATTTCGGGCTTGTGGATAACGATCAATACTCTTTTTTTCATGAGCTTCAACTTGAAGCTGAAGACTGGCAGAAATGCAAAGGTTTTCTTGATCAATTGAAGAAAAATCTTGGAGAAGGTCGTAGTCGTCTCGAAGAAAAATGCGGGGCGATTAAGATTCCGCGAATTTCAACTTCTCGTCTAGGAACCGAACAAGAGGAATATGGTAGATCAGTTTACAACATATTTGGTTTGATGGAACGTATGGTTGCTGGACTCGCAGAAATGTATCAAGGAAACGTCAAAGAAGAACCGAAAACCTTGGGCATGTTTGGTGCGGGCATCACAGAAAAAGAATTATCTGAGAGTGGTTATTTGAGAGTTCGTCCGTTGTTGCAGTATCTGAGTGTTAAACTTGAGGAAATGGCGCAAGGTTGCTCTCCACTGTGGATACTTGATTCAAAAGGAATTGCGTGTGAGGCAGTACAACGTGTTCAATACATACTGGGTGGTGTCAAAGTGCAGGCTCATAATTTTTTGAAAAAAGAAAACAAAGATAGAATCGGAAAGCCAGAACAAAATTCAATTGAAGAAGGGTCGTTTTGGTCAAGTGAAGAACAAGCAAGATACCATTCCGATATGTATTGGGGAGCAATTGCTTCTGGATACGCAAGAGGTATGTGGGAGAAAAATGATAAATCTCATTTTGGTATGAATGAACGAGCTCCACCTAATCGTTTGAATTTTCTGCATGAAGGGAGCGGGTTAAGAAGTTATTCAAACACGTGGCTGCATTTTCTTGGAACATACGCAATTCATAGATTTTGTGTGGCGGAAGCAAAAGAAGTTACGCATCTGGGAAAGGCGTGCTGATACTTTTTTGTTCTTACGGATGTTTAGCAATACGTACAACTCATCAAAGAGCTATCTTTATTAACTCGTCTTCAGTTCTTTTGGTTCATGCTACTAAAACGGCAAGGGCTTCCAAGCGAAGAAGAGTTAGTGTTGTGTACAGTCACAGGCATAACTCCACATTCTGTTTTTGCTGTTCTTGATGAGTATGGCAAACGCACTGGGCTTGTTCATATTTCTGAGGTTGCGCCGGGGCGTATTCGTAACATTCGTGATTTTGTGAAAGAAGGAAAAAAGATTGTTTGTAAAGTTCTTCGCACCGATCTGGAGAAAGGGCATATTGACCTCAGCATTCGTCGAGTGACTGAGACGCAGCAGCGCGAGAAATTAAATCAAGTCAAAGAAGAGCAACTAGCTGAGCGTATTCTTGAGCAAGTTGCAAAACAACGAGGAGATGATCCTGAGAAGTTTTATGATAAGATTGCGCCGTTAGTGTTAAAAAAATATGCAGGCGTGTTTCCGTGCTTAACTGCTGTTGCTCTCGATGGTATTTCTTTGGAAGCTCTTGGTGTTGATAAAGTTCTTGCAAAGCAAGTAACTGATGCGGTGAAGGAGCGTATTAAGCCTCCTGAAGTTGCAATTACTGGTGATATGAAGCTTGCAACATATTTGCCAGATGGAGTTCTATTAATTAAGCAGGCATTATCTGAGGGTTTATCCACAAAACTACCTCCAAAGAGCGCTGTGAAAATTGCGTATGCTGGAGCTGGAAATTATCATGTGACGATTACTGCAAAAGAGTTTAAGGAAGCTGAGCGCGTGCTAAAATCTGTGACTGAACGCGTCACGTCTGCATTTAAAGATCATGGTTCTGTTGATTTTGTGAGGAAGAATTAAAGTCGTTTCAGGTAGAAGAAATTCTAGAAATGATACAATAAAATCCGTATGAGTTTGCCCAAAAATTTCGAGCAGTAGTCAATGTATTTATTGAGCGATTGAAAGAGTTGAAGGGTAATGTTTAGTCTTCTTTTAATCTGAAAGATTTATAAATCTCTTTTTAATTTTAAAGAGAATATCTACACCGCCACGTGATCAACCTGCGCGTTTGTATGTAAGCAAGTATGCGCGTTCTCTTTCGATTAAACGCAACAAACCATTATCAGAAATTGTTGAAGAATCGAAACTAAGAAAAGGATGCATTTTTGAAGCGTCATTTGGGGACCAAGATGGCTGGAAGAATTTTGGTCTGGAATTGCACGTGGCATATGATGGAACAAAAAAAGGAGTTGCGTTGTATACACGTATGCCTGATATTCGCGGATTGATGAATGATACAAATGCAAGTGATGTCGATTCTCTCAAGGGTAAACTGATTTGTGTGCACACATATCGTGGCAAAACTATTGGGCTTTCTGCACGCAGTGAAGAATAAATTCTTAAAAATTCTCAAGAAAATAGCACTTGTACAATCATTAAAATATTACGGGTAACTTACCAATGTTTGGGCAAGAATTAAAATCTGGAATTTGATAGTCGAATAATTTGCTTGAGTTTTGAACACTTTCTCCAGTGAGTGCTGTTCGTTCTTTCGTCAATGCAATTTTGGCTTGTGCTAAATAGTCTAGTGCGTCCTGATAAAAAATTTCTTTTGCAGAATAAGAAACTCGCATTCCTTGTGCTGTACTGTATTTTATGTGAGATTTTTGATCAAAGCACAGTGCGACATTGGCAAGAAAGCACGCGCCTTTTGAGAGAAATGTGGAGGTTCTCCATCTTGCTTCGCCAACTTGAGCATCTTTCTCAAGAGCAAGTAGAATATCTGCTGCAACTGCTTGAAACTTCCACTCTGCAGGATTGTTCATTAATGCAAGACCATAGTTTGCTTGTGCTCTGCGTAAATACAATTGCGTGAACGCGCTCCCTTTTCCGAGATGATATTGATGAAGAAGAATGCTTTTGTTCGCATGAAACCGTGAACATTCTAGGAAAAAAGTTCTTTCTGCAGGGCTTTTTCGTGCATCTGCAACTAGAGCGCATGCGTGAGAGGCAAAGTCATGTTTGTCTTTTCTTTTCAGATATGCTCTTGCAGGACTTGGTACTCTAGTTTCTCGATGTTTAAAGAAGGGAAGTATTTCAGTGAAACAAGACTCCATAAAGATCGCAGCATACACTGAAGTAACAGCATACGCAAGTGCAATTTCGTCCTTTTTATGATCTTTGCCAGGAATATATTGATCAAGATGAAGTCGTTCTCTCAATTCTTCTCCTACTTTTGCAAAAACATGAGTCACGTGAAATTTCTGATCAGCTCGCTGTATGTTTTTCAATGTATCAAGAAATTCAGTATCCATTAAAGGTAATGAGTCTAAAATTTTTTGAACCGCAACTTTATCTTGTTCGCTTGTGTAACTCGCAAGTCCTTTTGTACTGAAAAGTAATTCTATAGTTGTTTCAAGCATATTCTTCACTCAACTTATTAGAAAATACTGTTGCTTAAAAAGATGGTTGGAATTTTCGATTAACTGTTGATTTTTTACACAAAAGATTTTATACTTACAACTGATTACGTGACAAATGATCATCACGATAAGAGGTAAGCCCGGAAGTGGAAAGTCCACAGTTGCTAAACTCCTTGCCAAAAAGCTTGGTTGGAAGCGTTTT
>JAHFPE010000137.1 GCA_023261345.1 Candidatus Woesearchaeota archaeon | reverse complement strand
TGGACTCGTCTATCTCGTTTGGTTTTTATCAACATACTTCATCATCCTCGTACTTCTCTTACTGTTGAGCGGAATTGTACTATTTGAAAACAAGCCATACAACATCAATTACACACCTCTTGTTTCGGTCATTATTCCAGCGTATAACGAAGAAGAATCAATCGCAAGTACAATCTCCTCATTAAAAAACGTAACGTACTCCAACACAGAATTCATCATACTTAGCGATGGAAGCAGCGATTCGACAAGCAGCATTGTAACTACCAATATGAAGAATGATGCTCGCTTCAAATTTATTGATAACAAGTTCAACAAAGGAAAAGCAGCCTGCCTTAACCAAGGAATTACTCTTGCCAAAGGAGAATTCATTGCATGTATGGATGCAGACTCAACGATTGAACCTGGAATCATTCAAAAAGTTCTTCCGTATTTTGAGACTGGGGTTGGCGCAGTCACTGTGAGCGTTAAGGTAAAAAAACCAACAACGTTCCTCGAAAAAATTATTGATGTTGAATATTTACTTGGACTATCGCTCTTCTTAAAACTATTTAGCAAGTTCGATGCAATATTTGTCACCCCCGGACCGTTTTCCATGTATAGACACGACATGCTCCAAAAAATAGGTGGATTTGATCCAACGAATATTGTTGAAGATCATGAAATCGCGTACAGAATCAAACAAGCAGGATACAGCATACGAAACTGCCTTGAAGCAGTTGTTGAAACCAAACTCCCACCAACATTCAAAGGACTCTACGTCCAACGAAGACGATGGTACTCAGGAGCAGTCGTCACGCTCTTCCAACACAGAAAGATGTGTTTCAAAAGCAAATACGGATTCTTCAGCTTCTTCGTCCCTCTCAATCAAGTACTAATTATACTTGGTCTATGTGTCTTTTTGTACAGTACATACCTTGGACTTAGCAATCTTTTTGATAACATTCTCTACTTTCGCTACGTAGATTTTGACATTATTGCAAGATTTAAAGACTTTAGCATCGACCTACTTACGCTCAACAAAACCTGGTTCTTCGGAATGAGCGCACTCGCAGGAACACTCACACTCACTGCAGTAGGACTCAACGTAACCCATGTTCCATACAAAACAAAAAAAACAGGAATCTTAGGATATATCCTTATGTTCTTTCTTTATCAAGTATTTTGGATTGGCGCTTACCTTGCCGTAATTCGCGGAAAACGCGTCAAGTGGAGATGAATTGGAGAAGCGATGGAAATAAAAAAAAGACTTTTTTTGTACGCGTTCATACTAACGCTTGTACTCTTCATTGGACTTGTTCTCCTCAATAGATTCATGGATGATCATCGCGAACAATTCATTGAAAACGGCCTGCAAGATGTAGTGAATAACGCAAACGAATTACAAACCATGCTCCTCATGGGAGATGTGTACGGCGAAAAAATGACCTGCCTTATCTTCAGTGAAAAACTCAAAAAACTTGACAAAAGCGTATGGACACTTGGTCTTAAAATAGATGAGTACCGCGTGGCAAGTCAAGACTTTCTTGAAAACCCATGGTATCTCGAACAAAAAACCATTTTTAATCAACAGGAAGTCTTGTACTTGAGCTTGCTTAAACGCAGCAAGCAAAAATGCGGATTCACAACACCAATCATCCTCTTTTTTTACCAAAATTCTGATGATTGCAAAAAATGCGATGACCAGAGTTTTGTACTTGGAGACATCAATCGAAAAGCAGGAACTGAAGTGTCCATCTTCTCATTTGATATTGATAGAAACCTCACCACCGTTAACTTACTCAAAAACTTTTATGACATCACAGAACTACCTTGCCTTGTCATTGAAGACAAAAAATATTGCGGAATGCAAGACAACGCAATGATACTAAGTACCCTCTGCCAAAATGCAACAATCTCCCTGTGCCCCAAGCAGTAAATTGCGAGTCGGTCTTTTCGGAATACTTATCGTGTTCGCAGCACTACAGATAACGCAAATTCTATCACAACCAACGCTTGAATGGGATGAAGCAGTGTATTATTCAATGGGAAAATACATTTTTTCAAACGGAACTAATGGACTGTACGAACCAATACGGCCACTCCTTGTTCCTCTCATTACTGGCAGTACATGGGTACTTGGCTTCTCTTTACAAACAACACGAATTGTATTACTCATAATCTCGCTTGCAACACTTCTTTGCTTATTTGCTCTTACACGTAAATGCTGCGATGAACAAACGGCTTTTTTCGCAACTCTCCTCTTGGCCAGCACACCACTATTTTTTAGGGAGAGCAGCATGATACTCACAGAAATTCCAGCATTGCTTTGCATTCTTCTTGCACTGCTCGCACAAGAAAAAAACCGCTATCTTCTCACAGGAATCTTTACTGGCCTTGCATTTCTTGCAAAATTTCCAGCAGGGCTGCTATTTGGAGTTCTTTTCTGTGCAGCACTCTATGAAAATGAAAAAAAAAATCGGAAAACAGCACAACTACTTGCTGGCGTTAGCATCATCACGCTGCCGTACGTTGTATTTAATTACGTGCTAACAGGAAACGCACTTGAACAAATCCTGCTTGCCTCAAAACACGGAGCGAACATCGCCTACGCAGCACCAACATGGACAGAATACTTTTTTTATTATCCGATCAGAATCTTCACAGATAATCCGCTGTTACTTTTTGCAATCATGAGCATCTTTTGGATTTGGCCCTCCTCGCTAACTGCCAGCCATTCCAAAGGCAACACACAACCTGACTACCAAACGTACCTTTCTACATCGCCTATTAATTTGAAAAACGCAAAAACATTTCTCATCACAAGTCTCCTTCTTCTTATGTACTTCACATTGCAAATAAACAAACAACCTCGATACACCATATTCCTTCTTCCAGCAGCAGCATTACTTTCTGCATTTGCAATACGACAAACATGGACTTGCAACAAATTCATACGCGGGTCGGTGGTGTGCTTGCTCGTCATAGGAACAATTTTTGCAGTTTCAATTGATATATCACTTTCCAAGCAAACAACCACGCCACCTCAACAAGTAATTTCTTATATGCAACAATCAACTGCGCAAACAATTCTCACTACAGATCCTGTACTTGCAGCATACGTAAACAAACGATTCATTCCATTCTACTTTTTTGTATTCGATGAAATGAATGCAACAACTGTTTATGAAGAAGAAAAAAATAATGCAGAGCTTATCGTTTTCACT
>JAHFPE010000136.1 GCA_023261345.1 Candidatus Woesearchaeota archaeon | reverse complement strand
GTGAACATCGAATGTTTGATAAATCCTTCCTTGTTCCCATCCTCTTTTGTGTATGGCACAACCACGTTGATTTTAGAACTAGGAAATATGCTCGTGTACCACTCAATTGCTTCTTTTGTTTTGCCCGCAACATTATTTGTGAACATAAGAAGAGGGGTGATTTTCGCATGAAGTTGCTCCTCCGCGTTATCATGTTCACTCCAGCACAACTGCCATGAAACCCCAAATGCATCTTCCAACCAACCATACTTATTTGCCCAAGGATAAGAATTGTATGGCATGAGCACGTTGCCTTTCTTCACGAGCGTATTCCAAACAAAATCTATTTCTCTCTCGCTATTAAATTCTACAAAAAAAGAAATGGACGGGTTGAGTTTAAAATACGGTCCAGCACTAATTGCCATACATTCTTGTCCTGCAAGTTCAAATGTAACCAAATCACAATCTCCTGACGGTGTTCCAGCAATCGTTGCGATGTTTTTTATTTTGGAATTCTTAAAAAGCGAAGTGTACAATAAACTTGCTTCTTTAGCTTCTTTGTCAAACCATAAATGCGGAATGATTTTTGGCATTGGCACTTATTACTTTTAGCGCCTTATTAAGTTTTCGAAGTTGATAAAAAAATCTCCAGCTCATTAATTTACCTTTTAATCTCTCCTCGAAACTCACGTGCCCGCACTTGTCTGCCAGATAATGTCAAAGTATGCTTTGAAGCTTTGGGCAAGTTCTTTGTTGCGGATCACGATGGCAAGGGTTTGGTGAAGTGTGAAAACGAACAGGACTGCATCAGTGTAAATGTCAAGCCAAACTGGACTAATCATGTTGTTTGTAAGATAACGTACTTGTGTTTTCCTGAATTGTCTCCTTTTTTCTCCATATTCTCGTGCATTGCTGTTATAAATAATACGCATGCCTATGCCTTGTGCTTCTCTGCGTTTGTGAAAGTCTAAAAACCACGCTTCCCATTTTTCATTTGCTACGCGTGGCGCGCCAAGCACAAGAAACTCATCTCCTTTTGCAAGTGTACACAAAAGTTCTTCTCTGATTGCTTTGAGTCCTTGCACGCCTTCAATAATTTCTGCGATTCGTATAGGTTTGTGCTGTTCTTGTGCACGCAATTCTTTTGCGAGTTGTTGTGCCTGAATTTTCGTTTTGTTAAGTTCATATTCTTGTTTCATAACTAAGTCAATGATAGATTGTGGACTATTAGGTGAGAAGCGTTTGACACCATCACAAATGATGTAGTTCACGAGCCCCTTGTCTATGAGTTTATCAAGGAGGTCGTACATTTTTGATTTTGAGACTTTGCTTTCTCGTCCTATACTTCCTACAGTTGTTTCACCGATTTTGAGCAACGCAAGATAGACCTTTGTTTCGCCTTGCGTGAGTCCTATTTTCTTGAAAAAATCTGCTTCCATAATGCGCTCTTAGCGTTTGGAAGTTATAAATCTTACGGCAGTAACCCACTAGGGGGGAGACAAGATTAAAATACTTTCAGATTCTTTTGCTACCCTCAAGAGACAAAAATGGAGGTCAAAACCATGAAAAGAACGCAAATCAAACAACAACTCAAAAACATATCTAACGAAGGTTTAGAACTATTAGAAACCATTCAAAAATCAAATCACTTTAGTGAATTAGCAGACACTGCAGAAGAAAGTGGTTTGTTATACATTGCAGGAGTCATTGGAAAAACATCAAAAATTCTAAAACTCCCCTTTCTTGATGAGAAAAGAAAAGACCATCTTCTTATACCCTCTGAACTGTGTGAACCAAACCGTCTTCGCGCAGTAAAGATTGGAAGCAGAGAATTTTTCAAAGATTTGGCTGAGGTGTACATTCAAAACGACTGCGGCTGTAAGGAAGGATATCACAGAGAAAATCTTCTTGCACCGCTTAAAGGTTATGAAAAAATGCTTGAGTACTCCCATATTATTTGGCTAATTAAAGCATATGGTTGTGGGAAAGCATTTCAAAAAGAACTATGTCTTGGACTGTATAATAGTGATTCAAAAGACTCTTCTTCAAGTACTAAAGAAATAGAAATGCTCGAACGCGCTAAAAATCACTTTGAATCATCTTGGTGGAATAGCACTTGGGAACAAAGAACTTTAGCTCTTAGCGAAATCGCCCAAAAAACACTCGGAATACCAAAAGGTTTGGAACACAGACTGCACATCATCCCAGTAATAAATTCTGGCACAAGTTACGCTGAATAGAGACGAATACTCCTGCAAGAAAGATTAGACTGACATTTGAACGCAAAAAAGGGATGGGTGATATTGAAAAGATCCCTTCTTGACTATTGGGGGAAGTGTTGTTGTGATGTATTGTAGGACGCCAAGGGAAGCTTCGTGACTGGGAAGGCGTAGTTGGAACTCAATTTAGAACGCGGGGCCCCGGCAAGAAGGGTGAGGCAATGCCGAACTTTTCAATATCACCAGTGGGAAAAAAATTAAAGATCCTGAACAGATTTAAGAAATCTTTATGGGGTGATTAATCACGCAAACGATTTAAACAGCTCAAAAATACGTATTGTCATGAGCAAAAAGCAGGCGCGATTAAAATCAGCCAGACGCCAAATAGAATTGTCAGACACGCTTCTTACTCGTGTTTGGAAGGATAAAGGTATTCGTGATAAACATCATTGGATGATAGGTCAAGACTTTAATAATACCTACGCGATGAAATCTCACCTTGCAGTTCTTACGTACTTGGCAGACACGTACAAAAAAGGACTTACTGACGTCCCTGTTCCAAGACGCGTGCAAGAAGCAGTAGCAAAAGGAAAAAGAGAACTTGCGTACGAATCAGACTTAACGGGTAGATCACTTCGATACAGACCCGCAGTTGATTTCCTCGCACAAGGAAGAAGAGTTGCAAAACAAGAACAAGTTCCTGGTATGAGCAGAAGAAGTTTTGCGTATTTTTCGGCAATCATGTCCTGGTTAGACCTTCCACTTACAGAATTAAAAAAAGAATGGAAACCACACGCGCTGCCCAAAAACAACAGAACAGCAAGCAGAGAACGCGCATCATCAGCACTAGACAAACTAAGACAAGGACTCGCAAGTATTCCTCGAGAAACACTTTCGCGCCTCGGAATTACTATTGCGCAACTCACAGAAACAGACTGCGAGTATCTCGGACGAATGGCGCAGTTTCTCACAAAAGGCCAATCAGACAGAGTGTGGTATAACACCTATCGTGGAGAGACAATAGCAAAACTTGA
>JAHFPE010000135.1 GCA_023261345.1 Candidatus Woesearchaeota archaeon | reverse complement strand
AAATCAACCTCGTAACACATTGGTACGTTATCCCCAAAAACCATTTTGGCAATAACATTAGGATCATACTGGCCCACTCTTCCTTTCAATGAAAAATCATACGCAGACTTTCCTTCAGTAGAACACGCAGTAACTTTGAACTCAAGATTAGGTCTCCAGCGAGAAGGTAATACTCCTTCAAGTCTGGTAGGTCGTGTTGTTTGATCTATTCGTGCAAATATATACTCAGTCTCTTTTACGTCCATAGCAGTTTGAATGCACAGTGGTTTAAAAAGGTTGGTTTTTTACTACTTAAGAATAACTATACAATGTGGGACTCAATCAAATCGTTGCTGCTTTTCTCGCACTTGTTCGATAACAAATCTGTTCGTCCAGAATGTAGCCGCAACATATTTTCCTTTTCCTGGTTCAATTTTTATTTTTCCACTAATGCCATCACCTGTTCTTACTTCCAATACTTGCGCTCTATTTTCTAACGCAAGAGTCGATATAGAAATCTCTTGACCAAAATACCCTTTTTCAGTGCCTTCAATTTCTTTTCGCAGTACTTCTACTCCATCAGCAAGAACCATAAAAACAGTTGTTGGTTTTCCTTCATTTGCAAGAGTGAGTTCAACAGCCCATTTTTCTGACGGCACAAAAGGAATGGGACTCTTTGAAGTATTCATTGACTGCGTACATGCAACCAAAACAATTACCATAAACATAGCTAAACACAACGGCACATTTCGATTCATACACAGAATGAGAAAATAAGTGGTATATAAAATGTGCTAAAAACTAGCGTTGCAGAAAACTCGCTCGCAATTGCTGATAAGATTTATTCTCTACACCGCAACTAGCAACAAACGATAAAATGAAAGAATTCCTCACTTCATTCTCTGCACTACAACTAGCAATACGTATTTTATTCGGGAGGAAGTGTCCCCCCGAGAGCCCCCCTCACGACGACGAAACAACGACGACTCTGACGACATCTCTTACGACAACTCTCTTTCGACGACTCTGTTCACTACGACGAAGATTCAAAACGAACAGATGGCACGATCAAAAAACGAATTTTCCTTTTCCGTTTTTAAAGTTGCCGCACGCTTCTTCGATCCCTGCTGATCGCGCCATGCTTGTTTTTGAAAATCAGCGATAACTACCCATCAGTAACGAAATCTTTATAAATAGAAAAAAACACTGTGTTTACATGCTATCTTTACAAGAAACTACAACTAGAAATCTGGTATTTCACGTAAAGGAGATTGCGGATCTTTACGCACTTAAAACCCTCTACGATTATCTTGACCAAAAACGCAAAGAAGACAGTTTAGATGTACGAGTATTTTTTGGTGGAAGCATAGATTCAGCTCGTTCAAGGGAAATTCTTCAGAATGCACCTACAAAAGATCAGCTTCAGAGTGCTTCTATTGATGCAGTAGTTAGCTGTTATTCAGATATTAGTTGTGGAGGGGATTTGGAAGTTGACGTTTGTATCTTGAAAAGTGCAGTAGTGCCTATGAGCAAGGAAAAGAAAGCTGAATTAAAGGAAAAATATGGAGTCAAATCTGATGAACCAGTTTTAGTAATAGGTCATGCATTTTCTTCGAACGAAGTCACTAAAGTTGTTGAAGCAGCTAGCAAATATGCAACAGTCTACCTTGTGGGCCATCAAAAGAAGGACGAGTATAATTTAAGTCCTGAAGCAAAAGCAAAGGTTCGCGTCATAATTAAGTATGGTGTATTAAAGGATTATTATGCAATGGCAGATGTAGCCATTAACGCAGCTAATCTACAGGATTCTTCAAGCCCACTTCACAATTTTGTAGAAGCTACAGAGGGCGGTCGTCTGTTTATGATTCCGTCTTCAAATTTAGCTCAATATGGTTATAGGCAATTAGTGAAAGCAGGGGTTATTGTTGAGTGTAATGACCTTGATGAGTTAGTTAGCAGAGTTCAAGCATCTTTAAGTGATTTTGCTGGAAATGAGCGCGTGCTTGAAGCAAGAGCAAGACATTTGATGCAAACAAGAGCTAACTATTTGCCTGTAATTCTAGCAAAAATAATGCAACAAATAGGAGAAGATATTGATGTGCCTGATTCTGATTTAAATATTACTCAGCGCGGAAAAAGAGTAAGAATACTGCATCCAGATAGTAATTGGGGCGTAGAACACTCAATGAATGAAGTTGATACTCCAGAAGAAATTAACTTAACACAGATCATAAAGACTAATGAAAATACTCCTATCATATCATCTAATTACAAAATTGCTCGTATTCACGAAATCAATTTTGAGAATAATTCAACACCTAAAAGAATAAAAATGAATCATCCAGATAGTAAATGGGCCTTAGAACACTTAATGGGTAAAGTACTTATCGAAAAAAAGATTCTGAGCGCGAATAAAAATCCATTCTTCAACATGGAGGAGGGTCTCATTGCTTATAAGCAAATGAGTCCAAAAAACTCTCTTTAGATTTGAAGAGCTATTTGTTCGTAAAAGAACAGAGTACACTTCTCCCAAATCTTCTCCCGAATTATTTCCTGATACTTCAAACAAAATCTATGCCCCAACTTGTCCTTCAGTTAAGCCCTTACGCGTGCGTATGCCACGCACAATTTTATCTTGTAATTCGTTAGGAACTTTTTCAAATGTCTGATCCATTAAAGAACTCACTCCACGACCGCCGGTTGCACTGCGTAAATCTGAACTCCAGCCAAGCATTTCTCCGACAGGAAGTTTTGCTTTAATAGAAACTTGATTTCCTTCTTGGTTTAATTCAAGAACTTGGCCGCGTTTATTCATGACGAGTTTTGTGATGTCTCCAGTGAATTCAGCAGGACCTTCAATTAAGTGAGTCTGTACTGGCTCGAACATTTGACTGCCCGCGCCCATCATGCCTAGCTTGATTCCTTCACGTACACAAGGATACATTTGTGCTGGACCTCGGTGAATTGCATCCTCGTGAAGTTTTGCATCAATTAATGTTACTTTAATTCCGTTACATGGCTCACGGCACAAGGGTCCTTCATTCATCACTTGTTCAAACCCGTCCAAAATAAGTTCGATTGCTTCGGGTAACTGCACAATACCTCGTGTTGCATCCATCAAAATATTTCCTTTGTAAACGCTTTTCACTGAAAGCGCTGTATCATTATCATATCCAACATCGACAAGTGTGTCACGAATTGCAAGATCTTTCTTTTTTATTCTGCCTTCAGGAAGATCGCCATTCTTGATGAGTTCACGAACGTGTGGCTCGAGTGCCTCAACTTCA
>JAHFPE010000011.1 GCA_023261345.1 Candidatus Woesearchaeota archaeon | reverse complement strand
ACAATAGGAGGTTCCTCCACCGGCGGGGAAATCCATTTGAACAAGACATACGAAGGCATACTTGCAATCGATACTGGTTGCTCTATCTATCATCATGGAACATGCGTTTCATCTCTTGTTTAAACGATAATTAATTAGAGTTCAGCAGTAGAATAAAACAGTTTAAGAACCCTCAAGATCGGAAATGGTGACGCAGACAACTTAACTGTGGTTTCGTAGCTTGTATGTCCCCTCGTTCGTTACTCTGCTCACGATGAGGACGCAGGGATTCCTCGAAGCACAATGATGCGAGAGGTGCCAAAAATGCGACGTATTGCATTTTTGTGCATGTTCAAATCCCTGCCAAAATCATTATCCTCATGCGAAGCACATACTGCACGATGGGGACGCAGGGATTTGAACCCCGATACGCCGCTCTGGAGGCGGCAGTAATAGCCAGGTTATACGACATCCCCAACAAGGACACTAAACAAGAATTACCAATCAGCGTTTTATAAAGTCTTCGGCTTGCAAAATTAAAAAGAAACTATGTTCACTTACTGCAACTAGCAACTCGGGTTGTTGCCCCTTCTGATTAAATTAAAAGAAAACGGCGCATGACTAACTTAAAAAAAAAGACAAGTGCAGTTTTCCTAACTATGAACGTTGCAAGGCACTGTTCAACGTTACTTACTGTGGCTGTGGGAAATTACGTCAAGTTCGTTACTTGCTCACTATTCTGATCAGGTCCCCCGCTACTACTGAAATATCATCTACAATCTCAAGAACTCTTGAAGCTTTTTTGAATGAAGACCAGAACGTAAACGGGTTCAAGCGAGCAACTTCAATGACACTGTTTTTTTTATCCAGCAACACAACAGTAATGGGAAAAAACACAAACCACATGTGCAAGTGAACTCTACGAGTAGAAGGAAAGACAAACAACAAGTTATGTTTGCTAGAAAACATCAACCCACGGGCTTGGGACAAAAGCGATTCGCAACGTACTACTGCTATTGTGTGCTTCATATCATTTCAGCGAAACAGTGCAGTTTTTAAACTTTCGAATTTTCGAATGGTGAATGAACCTATTTACAAATGAGCTCTTCATCATACTGCTCCTTGCTCTTCTGATTAGTCACGTTATAAAATTGATAATTAACTTTCTTAAGTTCAAAACGTTCTATGCATTGGATTTGGTAAGTACAGGAGGAATGCCTAGTGGACATAGCTCTCTTATGGCAGCATTATCAACCGGAATTCTTCTCCAAGAGGGCGCTGCAACTTCATTTTTTATTGCGGTCTCATTAAGTTTAATTGTATTCATGGATGCAATGAGCGTTCGAAGAACTGCAGGTGAAGAAGGCACGATATTACACGAAATTCTTAAACGAACTCACATCAAAATCAAAGAACCACACTACGCGCTTGGGCACACGCCACTACAAGTTTTTGTGGGAATTCTCATTGGAATACTAATTGCGGTTGTTGTGCATGTGTTAAGGCTGTAAGATTTTACTGAAAATCCACGAATTTTATAAGTACCGCGCTCTTTCTTTCTCGTATGAAAACAGTCCTGGTATTTGGTAGCTTTGATCACTTGCATAAAGGACATGAAGAACTGTTCAGAATGGCAAAAGAATATGGTGACAGATTAAAGGTAGTTGTTGCACGAGATGTGACGATTGAACAAGTAAAAGGAAAAAAACCGTTGTATAACGAAGAAGAACGATGTGTAGTAGTTGCTAAGCATCCACTTGTTGACAAAGTAGTTCTCGGTAATTCTGGAGATAAGTACGAGATAATACTGCAAGAAAAACCCGATGTAATTTGTTTGGGATATGATCAGAGAGTATTTACTGTTGGACTTGCAAAAGAACTTGCCAAACGAGGACTCCGCCCTATGATCATACGACTTCCTGCGTTTAAACCAGAATTGTACAAGAGTTCGATACTTAAAAAACAATTTTTCGAGAATAACAAAGTTCTAAAGTAATCTAAAGGAATAACTATTACTAACTTCTCTTCACTACAACTAGCAACTATTCTATTAATATGGGAGGAAGCGTCCCCCTGACAACCCCTCTCGCGAACGACTCTCACGACTACGACTTTCACTACGAACAAATATTTATATACTCCTTATTCTGCATCGAAAGTATGCGTTCCTCAAAACTTGTTCTTTGGTTTGATGAATTAAGCATTGCTGATGTTCCTCTTGTAGGAGGAAAAAATGCATCTCTAGGCGAAATGTATCGCGAACTAACCAACAAAGGGTTACGAGTTCCAAACGGATTTGCAATAACAGCGAGTGCCTATAGGTATTTACTTGCTACTTCTGGCGCAGAAGAGCTATTACGTGAAGCACTCCGAGGACTTGATGTGCACGATCAAAAAGAACTCGCAAGAGTTGGCGCACGCTGCAGAGAAATCATTGGAAACGCCAAATTCCCAGTTCCTCTCAAAAATGAAATCGCAACTGCATATAAGAAACTTTGTTCGTTTGCGAAAATTCATGAAATTGATGTTGCAGTACGTTCAAGTGCCACAGCAGAAGACCTTCCTGACGCAAGTTTTGCAGGACAACAAGAAACATATCTTAACATCGTTGGAGAAAAAGCACTTCTGAGCGCATGCAAGAACTGCTTTGCGTCACTATTTACCAATCGTGCAATAGCGTATCGCGCAGAAAAAAAGTTTGATCACTTTAGTGTCGCACTCTCAATTGGGGTACAAATCATGGTACGTTCAGATCTTGCGTGCAGCGGAGTTATGTTCACACTTGACACAGAAACAGGATTTCGAGATGTTGTCTTCATAACTGCAGGATATGGACTTGGAGAAAACATTGTTCAAGGAGCAATAAATCCAGATGAGTACTACGTCTTCAAACCAACACTACGAGCGGGAAAAAAACCGATTATTTCAAAAACACTTGGAGAGAAATCCTTACGTATGATTTATGGAAACGAGAAAAAACCAACGCGAAACATTCTTGTTTTAGAACAAGAACGAAAAAAATTCGCGCTAACTGAAGACGAAGTTCTTGAGCTTGCAACTTACGGAGTAACAATTGAAGATCACTACACCAAAAAACGCAAGATGTGGACACCTATGGACATCGAATGGGCAAAAGATGGCAGAACAGAAAAACTCTTCATAGTCCAAGCACGACCAGAAACAGTGCAGAGTAGAAAAAATAAAAATTTAATCGAGGAATATTCTCTTAACAAAAATGGCAAAAACGCAACTGTTATTTGTAAAGGAAAAAGCGTTGGAAGCAAAATAGGACAAGGAAAAGCACATATCATACATGATATAAAAGACATGAATATTTTCAAGCAAGGAGAAGTTCTTGTTACTGACATGACAAATCCTGATTGGGTGCCGATCATGAAAATTGCATCAGCAATCGTCACAAATAGAGGTGGCAGAACGTGCCATGCGGCAATAGTAAGTAGAGAACTGGGCATTCCTTGTGTAGTTGGAACAAACAACGGAACACAAGCAATCAAACAAGGACAAAATATTACTGTGAGCTGCGCAGAAGGAGAAGAAGGAACAGTCTATGATGGACTTTTACCATTTACAGTTAATAAAATTGAGCTAACAACACTCAAAAAACTACCTGTAAAAATCATGATGAATGTGGGAAATCCTGACGAAGCATTTGAGTTAAGCTTCCTTCCTAATGATGGTGTTGGTCTTGCCCGCATGGAATTCATAGTAACAGATTTTATTAAAGTACACCCACTTGCACTCATACACTATAATAAAATAAAAGAACCAGAAGTACGAAAAAAGATAGACTTGCTCACACAAGGATACTCAGATCGAACACACTACTTCATTGACAAACTCAGCCAGGGAATTGCAACACTCGCAGCAGCATTCTACCCTAAAGATGTTATCCTTCGATTTTCAGACTTTAAAACAAACGAATACGCAACCCTACTCGGTGGACACCAGTTCGAGCCCAAAGAGGATAACCCAATGATTGGTTGGAGAGGCGCCTCTCGATATTACAGCGAATCGTACGGACCTGGATTCGCTCTCGAATGTGCAGCGGTGAAAAAAGTACGAGAAGAAATGGGACTTACCAATCTTAAAGTCATGATTCCCTTCTGCAGAACAGTTGAAGAAGGAAAAAAAGTCATTGCTGCGATGCGAACAAACGGACTTGTACAAGGCAAGAATGATTTACACGTGTACGTAATGTGCGAAATTCCTTCCAATGTTATTCTTGCAGAAGAATTTTGTAAGATATTTGATGGGTTTAGCATAGGAAGCAATGATCTCACACAACTCACACTTGGTGTAGATAGAGATAGCGAATTAGTTGCAAATGTGTACGACGAACGTAACCTTGCAGTGGAACGACTCATACAAACAGTCATTCGCATTGCAAAAAAGAACCATCGCAAAATAGGAATCTGCGGACAAGCACCAAGCGATCATCCAGACTTTGCAAAATTCCTTATCAACGAAAAAATTGATAGCATCTCACTAAATCCAGATAGTGTGCTCAAGGCGATTCGGTTATTTGGGAAGTAATTATTTCATTGCACAACGGAGTTTCTTTTTATGAATTAGATTTTTATAGAACTTTTGTTTTCTTTATCGCTAGAGAACTTATGCTTCTTGTTTTCCTTTTCTTTTGAACAGATACTTTTTCAACTGCCAGAGTGTTTGTTGCACTGTTTGCTTGCGGTTTCTGCGTTGTATGTTTAGTTGTTCCTTCACTTGCATTTTTTATTTGCTCAACGAACCTACATTTTGGAAATGCGTTGCAGCCAGCAAAAACTCCGTAAATGCTTTTGCGAAGAACAACAGTTCCTGTGCCACAGGTTGGACATGGTTTTTGATCGAATGAGACTTTTTTGGCAGGACAATCCATGTTGATGCACACGCTTTTGGGCTTGCTTGTTCTTTTGAAGATGAGTAGTTTTTTCATATTACAAGAAGTACAGAGTTCTTCACTCATCAAAATTTTTCCTTTTGGAAGCTTGAAGGTTGTCTTGCAATCTGGATACGAATCACACGCAACAAATGGTCCGAACTTTCCTCGTCGAATCATCAATGTTCCTTTTTTACAAACTGGGCATGATCCTACTGTTGCTAGGCGTTGCCTTAGATCCTGAACAACATTCTTTAATTCTTCACCAATTGGTTTTTCAAATGACTCGAACTTTTTAAGTGAAGTTGTAAGAAGTGTCTGTGCTTCTTTCAGAACATCAAGAGGCTTTTTCGTTCTCTCTCTAATTCCATCCATATCAAGTTCGAAGTTCCGAGTTAATTCCTCATCCAGAATCGCGGGAATTCTTTTGCTCAGGACATCAACAATGTGTATGCCAAGCTCTGTTGCAGCAATACTTTCTCCTGCGATGTATTGCCGATCATATAGCGTCTCAATAATATCTGCTCTGGTTGCTTTTGTTCCCAAATTCCTTTTTTCTAGTTCCTTGATAATACTTGCAGGAGTATATCTTCGAGGAGGAGCAGTTTCTTTTGATAGCATATCAATTCCTTTTATGGTGACTAAATCTGCTTTTTTGAGTGAAGGAAGTTCTATCTCATCGAGCTTTACGTACGGCGCGTAGAATATGTGCCAGCCAGCAATTGTTGTTCTACTCCCTTGAGCCAGAAAAGGTTCTTTATTTACAGTAATTGTTATTGTTTGCGTTTGTCTTGTTGCTGGTTCTCCAAAAGTTGCAAAAAACCTCTTGACAATAAGATCATAAATCTTTGCGTGCCTTTCTGTTTTTGTTTTTGCCGGAAGACCTGTTGGATAAATTGCTGGATGTGCAGGATCTGTTTTTTTACCGTTATTTGGAGCGACGTTTTTTTTCTCTAAAAGAAGTTTCGCAAGTTCCTTGTAACTGGGATTCTTTCCAAGACTTGAGATTATACTTGAATATCCAATACTTATTGGGAGCTGATGCGAACTTGTACGCGGGTAGGAAATGACTCCTTGCGTGTACAGGTCTTGCGCTATATCTGATGTGTATTTTGGACTTATTCCAAATACTTTGTATGCTTCTGTTTGAAGAGTTGTTAAATCAAATGGGTGAGGAGGAGATTGCTTGAAGGATTGTGTTTGAATGTCTTCTACAATTCCTTCTTTTACTTCTGCAACATTCTGCATCACTTTCTCAGCATTGGCTTTTTCCCAGAACTTTCCTTTTGCGTGATTCGCATCAATATCTTCACGTTTATTTTTTTGCGTTTGTGCATGAAGAACAACCTCCCAGTAAGGAGTTGGAATAAACGCCTTGATTTCTTTCTCTCGCTCGACAATGATCTTGAGTGCAGGACCTTGCACACGACCTGTGCTCAAGATGTGAAAAAGACCAGTTGTTCGAAGTGCTTTTGTGAGTGCGCGAGAAATATTAATTCCGTAAAAAAAATCTAGAAAGTGTCGCGTTTCTCCAGCTTCTGCCTGTCCCCAATCTAGAGTTTTTGATGCATTCTTGTACGATTCTTGAAGTTCGTTGGTTGTAAGTGTACTAAATTTCATTCGTTTCGCATCATTTCTATTGCAGATGTACCGCACAACATTAAGACCAATAACTTCTCCTTCAGTATCGTAATCGCAGGCAATCATGAAGGTTGATGCAGCCTTAGCTAATTTTCGCAAACAATCAACGTATTTTTTAACGTACAAAGACCCTTTGCTTAATTCAAATGAAGGCAGCCACTCAATCTCAAACACAGGATACTGAAAGTTTCGAGTTCGTGATTTTTCTCCAAGACCAAATAAGTGACCAACTGCTGAACCAATCTTGATTTCTTTTCCCTCATGCGTAAGCGTATAATACGACACACCTTGATACGTCTCTTTTTTTGGCTTACCATCCGCTAACGCTAGAGCAATCTTTTGTGCAGCTGCTGGTTTTTCACAAATGATAAGTTCGTACATATCTTGCTTTTTCGTCTAATTCTTTAAAAAGATTAACATTCTGGAATTCATGCCGGCAACTACTGGCACTTGCAAATGAATTTTGAGCGATGAGTTACTCCTCGTTTCTTTATACATACGCGTAAGATTTATCAATAGTTACGTTTGTTTTCATGCATGCGACGTTTGGGTATTGCACCATGTTGTGGATATGAAGACACACTTTCTAGTTCACGGCATGATTCACGAGGTGTTGAATGCGAGAAATGCAATGAACTATATCGAGATTGGGCCGCGCTTGTAATTGCTGAGAAAAGAAAGAGGAATGTTTTGCTTCCTGTTTCTGTAGATGCAACCTACACTGTAACTCATCGATTGATGCAAACTGTATGTTTAACATATCCTCGACTTGAAAAAATACCTCTTGGTAATCGGCTTGTAGGAGTATTGAATTCAATGCTCATAGTCACAACACCAAATGCAACGCCTGCATTTAGCGCGGAAGGAGGAATGACTTCTCCATTATTTGAGTTAACGAATATGAACGATTGTATTGGATTGTACGTCTACAGGGGAATTGAGCATGCGCAAACTGCGCTTAATTCATACGTTCAAGTTTTGCGTTTATTGTTCGAGAACAAACTCGAAGGAATAAAGCGAGGAGAAATTCTTCAACTTTCTGATTCAAAAAAAGGAAAAAATAGAGCGTGGGAAATTACAAAAAATGTCCTCAATTTTATAGAACCAGACTTGGCAGAAAAAGTTTTGGAGAAAAGAAGGGCGTTTTTTTCAAATCCTTATGCTCATGTTTGAGGAATAGAATTCGAATTTTATATCGGGCTGTTTTTGTATTTATTTTTGTGTATACTGTGTGATCGACTGTGTTCGAGCGAACTCGTAACTGTTTCCGAATGCTTAAAAACAGATAGCGTAGACTTGGATCATGTCAAGAAATAGTTCGCGTTATGTTGTAATATTATGTCTTGCTCTGTGGATTTTTGTAGCTGCGTCTCATGTTGCGTTCGCACAAGAAAGAATTTCGACTGATCACATTAGCCTTTTAGCAGTAACTGAACAGGGTAATGTAACTTCAGGTAGCGTCGCTGACTTGCATCTCACAATCATGCCGGGTTCTGGAAGAGTTTTTCTTGAAACGTTCCCTCTAACAAAAGAATCAACGCAAATCTCTCTGCGATTCGCAGAACAGGTTGCATGCAAAACACTGGACATTGACTGTAAAGATAAGGATTTTTTGTTTTCCATACGCGCAGTTCCTGGAATTGTTGGCGGACCATCAGCTGGAAGCGCAGCAGCAGTCTTGGTTGCGGCAGTGCTAAAAAATCTCTCAATTCGAACTGATGTTGGAATCACTGGCACAATTAATAGCGGAGGTATTGTAGGAATGGTTGGAGGTGTTAGGGAAAAAATACTTGGTGCGGCAAGTTCCGGTATGAAAACCGTATTAATACCGAAAGGAAATCGTCATGCACAAAACACAACTGATCTTGCAGAATATGGAGCAGGCCTCAATGTCTCTGTACTTGAAGTTTCAACACTACAAGAAGTGCTGGAAATCGTCACAGGATTTAAACTTCCAATACGAAATGATACATTTATTCCACAAGATAGTTACGTTGTAAAGATGAAAAATGTTGCTGTTCGTTTGTGTGATCAAGCAAGGCGAGCAGTTGAACAGACAGGCGAGGATAATTCTTCTCGCAAATTACTTGATGCTGCAACAGAGGCGTTTACAAAAGAGCAGTATTACTCAAGTGCATCGTATTGCTTTCGAGCAGGGGTAAGTGCTTTTGTTCGTTTACAACAAAACGTGAGTTCACAAGAGCTTGATCTTCGTAGCAAGAACATCACAGAACAACTCACTATATTTGAAGAACAATTAAATAGTAGAGAAATCGAAACCATAACCGATTTACAAACAATGATGCTTGTTCGTGAACGAGTCTCTGATGCAAAACAAATTCTCACAAAAGTCACAGGAGAGAGCGTCGGATACGCAATTGAACGGCTCGCCAGCGCACAAGAATGGTCGTCATTTTTTGGTACTAAAGATAATGTGCATAGTGTCACTGTAGCGCAGCTCTCGACTGCTTGTGAAGAAGCAATCGCACAAGCAGAAGAACGATACAATTATGTGACAAGTATTCTTCCTGATAGACTTCAAGGAACGCAAGAAGAAATCTCTCAAGCGTATGCATTGCAACAAGACAAGAAATTTATTGATTGTTTATATGTTGCCTCAAAAGCAAAAGCAGAGAGCGCTGCATTAATTGGTCTTCTGGGAGTTGCTGAAAAAGACCTCGAAGCACTTGTTCAATTAAAATTACGCCTAGTTGAGAACGCCTTATTGACCTCGCAAGAAAAAGGAGTTTTTCCTTTAATTGGCTATAGTTATTATGAGTACGCAAAGTCATTATGGAATACTGATCGTCAAACGTCTGTACTTTTTGTAGAATACGCACTCGAATTCACTAATCTTGATATTTATTTTCCTGACAAGAACACCACAAAAACTAACACTACAAGTACTGAAAGAAATTCAAATAACGAACAGTATGATCCACAGTATGTTCCTGCGCTCGCAAAACTTTTCATTGGATTTGCAGCAGGACTTCTCGTCGGATTTGTGATTAAAACCCTCGCAAGGCCCTTGCGGACCCTGCGCGGGAAAAAGAGGTGATTGGAACTTTTGGAATTGAATTCATTTAACTGAATAACCAACCCCTCATCAATAGAAAGAAAATAGACCTTCTTAAATCTTGCGTTGCGTTGAGTACTTTGTAGTAGTCCTTCTTGAAAATTCTTCAAAAAATCCGGAAAATTTCCGGAAAATTACACACAACACATAAAAAGAAGAAAAATGAAATATCTTGCATGAAAAAACAGGCAGAAACGGGTTTTCTTTCGTTTCTTCTTGTATTTTCTCTTGTGATGCTTGTTGGGTGCACTGCAGCAAAACCGACACAAACGAAACTTGTCACTGAAGTTGTAGATGGAGACACACTTGTTGTTGAAGGAGGACTACGCGTACGCTTGTTAGGTATCAACGCACCAGAAAAAGGAGAAGCAGGATATCAAGAAGCAAAAACTCTCCTTGTACTATTAGTTCTCAAAAAAGAAGTGGTGCTTGAGTCAGATAGTGAAGATAAAGACCAATTTCACAGATTACTTCGTCATGTTTGGATAGGAGACGAACTCATAAGCGTCATTCTCGCTGCGCAAGGAGTCGCGAGAGCAAAATTTTTCACCAACAACGAGAAACATCGCCTCGAGATACAAGAAGCAGAACATCAAGCAATACAAGAGAGAAAAGGATTGTGGAAGGATATACCCTGAAGAGAAGTTTGGTTTGGCGGTTCTTAGGTACTTGCACTTTTCCAAAAAGCGCGAAATCTCACTCGCAGCTACCGGGTGTTGTTTCCACTCCCGCGCACGTTGCCATACATGCGTTAGAATACGTTTTTTTGTCAACTCCACAAACTGGAGCGTAATCTTGCGTACAAACACAGATCGCATTCCCTTGACCTCCTGCGATCTTACCAGTTGAAGCCTGCGGAGGAGTGTTTTCTGTTGAACATGCCGCAACAATTACGAGAAGAACCAACAAAAGAAAAATTTGTTTGTGTATCTTCATTTTATAACGCTGTGCCGCCGTAGAATGTCTTTGAACTGCGTGAATTCTTCGCTTGTCTTGAGCCGTGCGAGTTCTTCATTTGGAAGCCGTTTCATAATGCCAAGAGATATTTTTGCAACATGCTTAAAATCATCCAAGGGAACTGTAGAAACTTCATTTGGTACATTAATTTC
>JAHFPE010000134.1 GCA_023261345.1 Candidatus Woesearchaeota archaeon | reverse complement strand
AAAACGAAGGATTGCCACATGACGAAACTTTTGGCAGGCACAAAGATATTGATTTTTCTGCAGCAAATGATAGACGTTTTTCTAGCACATCATTCGAAGGCATCTCACCAAGAATTGCAGTGTTCAATATTCCCCGATGTAACAATGGCACTTCAGTTCCTTGTCTTGCAAAAACGAGAACTGCATCACGAGCAGCGTCACGCACACACGACTGAACTGTTTCATGCACGTTCTGCAATTGTACAATCCCTGAACGACTAAATGAAATAAATGAAACGAAAATTATGATGACAAGTAGCACCAACCCAAGAAGCATGAAGATAGTTAATTGACCTCTCTTTGACTCTTCAAATTTCGACTTTTTGTTTACTCGTATCATCTTATTTGTTTGTAACGTCGTGTTCACTTTTTTCTTTCTCAAAAAAAATGGAATCACAAGCAGGAACGGAAGAGAAAGCCAACGTAACCGCGTTTTTTGCAATAAACTAGAATACCTTTCTGCCAAATCGCTAGAAGGAAAAACAATAACAGTCCTTCCATTTGCATTTGTAATCACAAATGAATCCTTCTGCAACATTCCGGTGCTTGGTAGAGATGAATACTGATGTATCACAGCAGGACTCCAGCTGCCAGTTTTATTCAACCACACAAAGTCTTCACCATCTTCGACAAATAGTCCAAAACCAGATGAAGGCCAAGTTTCGCAGTCTGTACACACCTTTACTGTTGCGTTATTTACAATTCCAAAACGTTCATCAAATTGAAGGATCGCATCTGCATTTGAGTCACGCGATACAAATAAACGAGATGAGCCAAATTCAATATCCGCAAGACTTTGAATGCTTACTCGTCGCTCTCTTAGATCCACAAGAACGCAACCGAATCCACAATTCACAACTTCACCGTCCCTTTTAACACAAATCCTGTGTTTCTGCCAAGTGTTGAACGATAACTCACGTGACTCTGGCAGGAATAACGAGAATTTTCCACCTCCAACAAAATCAATGCATGAGATAGAGCGATTTGAAAAAGAAATTTCTGCAAATGCTTGCGTTGGATTTTTTGCATTTGCAATTAAGTTAGAATCAGAACTTGTTTGAATTACTGCTCTAACTTCGCCAAGCTCTGAAACGTTCTCTTTAATAGAAATAGTTGCATCGGTGATGACTATGTTGCCGTTGGGTTTGAGCAATATACTGCCCTCTCTTTTTTCTTGAACAATACCGTTCTTCTGAGAAGGCGCAAATGAGAACCGTACTCCATTCGTAATCGTTACCAGTGAGTTTTGAGTGGTAGATTGACTATTTTGTGCGTTGGATTGTACTGAACGAACATGCAGATCAACAGATTTTTCTGTGGAGCTAGAAAAGCGAATACCCGTAGGAGAGTTACTAAAAACAGCATTCTCAACAAAACCTACCTGAAGATTACTAAATGAAACACTGTCAGAACTCGCAGTTGTTAGTTTGTTTTCTTCAACATGAGTATCTGTTGAAGCACCAATCTTTATTTCGGTTTTTGCTAATTCTGAAAGAGCAGCATTCTTTGAAATTGGATCAAGTTGACTTTGCTGTTCATCTGAAAGCTTGTTGATGTTGTTGTTGGAAACGAGCTGATTTTTTGTTAACTTACCTGCAGCTTCGGAATTTAACTTGTTCTTTTTAATAACTTCAGTTAACTGATCAGAAGACAACAAA
Source organism: Candidatus Woesearchaeota archaeon (assembly GCA_023261345.1). Classification (GTDB taxonomy): domain Archaea; phylum Nanobdellota; class Nanobdellia; order Woesearchaeales; family ARS49; genus JAHFOI01. The sequence goes on along the minus strand of JAHFPE010000134.1, from coordinate 1,604 downwards.
TTTGAGTATTTACTCGCACCATCCATAGTCATCTTGTCAACAGGAATAGTGTTGACTTGTTCTTTGGTCAGGTCTCCGGAACCGGAGTTGAAGAGAGAGATTTGGTCGGAGGGGGAAAGCGCTTCCCATTTTAGTTGTCCTTCTCCTCCTTTTTCAGGAGCTGCCAGAACTTGTGAAATAATGAAGACAAAAAGTATACTACAAAAAAATAACTTACGCATACGAATAGAGTGGCGGTCGTAGATTTAAACCTTACTGACGGCCAAGTGTAACTTCTTGTAGGTCTCCTTTTTTTTCGTATCTATAAATTTTGCCGTCATTATCTGGATTTGGAAGATTTAAGATGTTCCCTCTGATCCAATAGTTAGCATCATTTCTAAGCATTATAAGAATCCCTTTATCTGTTGGAGGTCCTCCTGCAGACCTGTCAATGACGAAAATTTCTCGGTTAGAACTATGTTTTTGCGTTATTGGTGTAACCTGTTCGCTTCCATATAAGATTAGTGAAGGAACGCCAGGGAGTCCTTCTTTCGTTGCAGTTTCGCTAAGAAGGCGTTTGGTTCCTCTCTGTGTCGTAGGTCCGCCTCCATACTTTCCTTCGTCATATGCGCAGAACTTGAGTTTGTTTCCGAAATGTAGTGCTAGGTTTTTCACGACAACTGCGAGCCGTTTGCTTGCGCACACTTCTCTCTCGTCATCTGTTCCGTAAAAGAATACGAGTACAGGACTTTTTTGTGCAGAATTGCGTTGGTACACTTCAGCATCATACGTTACTGGAGTGAGATACGTGATTCCTGTTCCTTCCAAAATATCCCTGTGAGTTTTTTTTACTTCTGCTGCAATCTCTTCAAGAGAGATTTGTTTGGTAAAGAAAGGAAAATCTTGTTTGGAAAGTGATCCTGGTTGTGGCGGTGCAGGTTGCGGTGTGCTTTCTTGTGGCTTGTCATCAGCAAATGCAGTTGATTCATTGTTTAATCCCATTGCTGATGAAAGAATTGCAGCGCCAGTGTAACGTAACATGTCTCGTCTTAACATAGAGGCGATTATGTGTTTGTTCTTCTTAAATATTACGACTAAAAATAATTCTGAAGTTGGTTTTAGAAGTTTGTGTGTGTAATTCATCTTTTTGTCGCGAAGTAAAGATTTTATTTCTCAAGTTCTTTTCGTAGTGATAGTGTCAGGACAGGGTTTCTTCTTTGACGTTCCTTTAGTTCTAATTGCTCATTTTTGAAGTCTCCCTTGGTATAGTAGTAGCGTACGAAGTCTGCGTGGCCAGAAAAATAGTTGGGAAAAAGAGTTAGTGCAGTTCGTAATTCATTTACTGCGTCTTCTTTTCTTCCCCTATATGGTATAGCGCTGTTGCGTTCTTGTGATGTAATTCTGGCATGTCTGGAGAGTTCTTTATTCCCTGTTGAATATGCAAGTGCAGGCAATGTGTATTTGGAACAGAGCGCACCTTGGAGTGCAATAAAGAATCAACTTCCCGCGAAAGCACCAAAGTCGCTCGCAGTCGCATTGACATTGTGTAGATCCCTTGCGATTGTGGCGAGTCCAATTCTTCCAAATAGTACGGATTCTGTTTGGGAATATCAACTTCATTTGCC
>JAHFPE010000010.1 GCA_023261345.1 Candidatus Woesearchaeota archaeon | reverse complement strand
GGGAGGCTTCCCCCCGTAGGAACGTTCGTTGCTAGTTATAGTATACGAGAAGGTGGTCAGAACTTTTCATTTTCTTTTTTGTTGCTAGTTGTAGAGAGTTTCTCTTTTTTTATTCTTCATTGTCGGTTGCAATCAAGAGAATAAAAAATCGAATAATCTAGTTACAGTAGAAATTCTAACAAATCCCTTAAATTCCTTCACAAGATTTATTATTCTTGTAATTATGAAGTGTGCATGATTCGTCCTTGCTTACACTGTAAGTCCACATTGCACATCCAAGAAAAGTGTCCTTTGTATGTGGCAATGCTAAAAATGAAATCTGGTGCAATTCTTCCATCATTGTCCTTTCGTAGTGTTTCTCCTGCGCCCTTTGTTGGTAGGTTCGGGTATCCGAACATTAACTTGGGAATTCTTGCTCCTCCAATTCTAATGGATAATGCTGCATGGTATGATTCTCCTCGTGAGTGGGCATTGAATAATGTTGATCTTAGCACGATTGCAAGTCTGAGGCTAGGTTTGATGAATAATCGTGCGATCGTAAACATAAAAACAAACAATCATTTTCTCGAGACTGCAAAACAGGTTGCACTTTCAATTCGTCCGATTGATGCGGATATTACTCTCTCAAAACAGCCACACGTAGGGATGACTGTTGGAGCTAATCACGTTCCTTTTGGCCCTACTGCAAGTGTCAAAAAAATTGATCTTGCATCTTACGCCCGAATTCCAACAAAGGTTGAGCGTACAGTGAATGAATCTGATGCAAGTACAGTTGAGAGTTGCTCGTATTTGCAATCGCATGGGTTTGATGAGAATTATCTCACGCGAATGTTTAGCGTCGGACTATTAGGGGTTGAATCTCGTCGTAAGATTGTTCCGACAAGATGGGCAATTACTGCAATTGATGACACGTTAGGAAAACAGCATATTGCAAACATTTGTAATTTTCCTCTGGCCAATTCGTATGAAATTCGTTTTGGTGGATATTTGGGTAATTATTATCTTGTTCTTTTTTTTCCGCATAATTGGCAGTATGAATTATTTGAAACATTTGTTCCTGTTGGCGTTTCTCAAAGCGCAACTGATTATGAAGGACTTTTTGGGCGTTCTTCGTATGCAGAAAATTGTGCAGGAGGATATTATGCGCCACGACTAGCTATTAGTGAACATTTAGTGGAACAAAAACGACAGGCGTCTGTTCTTGTGTTTCGTTTTATTACATCTGAATATTCTATTCCTCTTGGTGTTTGGGTTACTCGTGAAGCAACACGAAAGGCATTACAGAGTAAATCTATTTCGTTTTCCTCAAAAGAATTATTGTTAACGTTTGCGAAACGATTGTGTGCTGCAAAATTTGGGCTTTCACTTGAGCTATTGCTTGCAAAGTCAAAACTCTTAAAAGGATGTGATCAGCGAACGTTGATATGACGATAATTACAAATGCAATAAAGGAATGTCAAGAAGCAATTACGAGTCTTGAAGCGTTATCTTCCGCAAACGCAAGTTCAGAAAAAGGACTTGATTTTCATTCGCAAAGATTACGTGCAGTAAACACCCGAGTTGCTAGAAGTATTGCTCAACTGGAGGTTGCGTGCAATCGCATGAGAACTCCACAACTTCAGCGTTTGATGCAAGAATTGCATAATTGTCCTTCACTTCCTAATTTGCAAAAGATCGTTATGCACTTACCCAATGAGGATGACGCAAAGGCAAGCGATTCAGGTGTGCAATTCAACCTGCTGCACATTCCTCAGGAGATTCGTTTGGAGCTTGGTGCTGATGTTGCTGAGGCAGAGCGTTGTTTTGCCGCAGAGTGTTATCGTTCGTCTGTTATTTTGTGTGGTCGAATTTTGGAAACTGCATTGCATAGAAAACATTTTGAATTGACGGGAAATGATTTGTTAGAAAAAGCGCCCGGAATTGGTTTAGGCAGCGTTCTTGCGCGTTTGGCAGAAAAAGGCGCGCTTTTAGATCCTGGACTTGCGAACCAAGTACATTTAGTTAATCAAGTTCGTGTGTGGAGTGTGCACACAAAGCAAGAGCCTTTTACTCCTTCTCGTTCACAAGCGCAAGCAGTATTACTCTATACACTTGATGCTGTGCAAAAGTTGTTCGGGTAATCGAGTATCATTTCTTTCTTTTGCGATGAGGTTATTTATTTCTACGTGAAGAAGTAAGTTGCAATATAGAAGAAGTTTCATCTATGATATTCTGAACCAATGCATTTTTTACCTCTGGGGGTAATGTACGCAAGGATTGTTGATCTTGTAATCGTTCAGTTGCAATCTTCGTAAATTTTTCCGCGCTCATTTTTTGAACATCAGGATAATTTAGATTAAGCGCGAACAATAACTTTTCAGGATTAATTCCATTATTTCGCGTTCCATGTAGTCCATAAAGTGTTAGTCTAAAACCTCCTCTGAAATCTTCTAGACCAATATTGCTAAGAGCATATGAAACTTGAGAAGGAGTGACTCCTAGTTGAGTATTCTGCCTTTGAGACCATAGTTGAGTTGCGAATGATGGCACGTCAGGACTATTCTGATCATACGTCTGTTCTTTTCCTGGAAGTGTAGTTGTGGTAGTCGCAAATGCAGGAAGAGAAAATAGTTTCCCGGCTGCGACTATCGCAATGTAATCATTACCTGCTGTCACCTTTGCATATCCATCAAGACTTGATGTGAGTTCTTTGAGATCTTCTCTTTTCAATTTGTTTTTTTCTCTAAGCAATTGAAGGTCATTTGATATACTTCTTAGTTCAGTTACTTGCTCATTATTCAATTGTTGCTCGGAAGAAACAAGGAAGTTGTACTTCGTTACTAATTCTTGTTCTTTAGCACGCTGCTTTTCAAGTTCGAAATTGATGTTGTCCACTCCAGTTAAAAACGTGTTAACGTTTCCTCGTAAACTAGCACTTATTTCTGTGGTAATAGTTTTAAATGTGGTATCATACTCTTTTCTCCACGCCTCATAACTTTTATACTGATCTGACTGTACAAATTCAAACCTTGCTTCCGGTGAATCTATAGCAAAATCTTTAGTTAGTTGATCATAAAAGATTGATACTGGTTTTTTGAAGTCTGTTTGATAATTTGGTCCGCTAAAAGACGTTCCTTCTGGAGCAATTATTCGCCATTGACTGCCAGAATTTTCAACTGTTACTTGAGGTAGTTTTCCGATGAAGTTACTTTTGATTCCTTCAATTTGTGTTGATTCTTCTGGAGTTGCGGTCACTTTTAACCATGGAATTCCTAAAGTGCTAAGCGTATCTTCTGCTTTCCCGTATGTAAAATCAACCTTGATGGGTTTTCCATTATCCTTAAAACTCGTACTGCCCACGAGTGGAAGCGGAACGAGAACAGGTTCATTGTTCTTTGACACAAGCATAAATGTGTTTTTTATTTCTTGTTTACCGGTTGCTCCTAGCTCTCCATAGAGAAGTAATGATGTGACATCTGCATCAATAATCGGTCTTGATTTTCCAGCTATTGATTCTTGTTCTCCTTCTTTGAATACTTGAATGTGGCTATCTTTTGTTCCTTCAATATGATAAACAACTCCTGTTTTACCATCTGTTCCTGTTAAGACAGAACCGCTTAAGTCGTATTGTCCTGTAAATTCTGTTTTGTGTCCATATCCTTCAAGCACAAGCGGCAGATCACTTCTTCGGCCATGCTCTATTTTTAAATAAAGTTGGCCCGTGTCAACATTTATTCTATCAAGTGTGATCGCGGCGTCAACAAAAGGAAGTTCTTCATAAAGTTTTTCTGTACCATGGGTGAGAATTATTGGTTCTTGATTAATCGAGGAAGTTCTAATCTTTCCCTCCTCAACATACAGAGATACAGGAGGTATCTTAACTGTAGTGCTTGTCGTACCACTGCTACTTTGAAGTTGAAATGAAAGTAAACCTTGACGAATTTGAAATCCCAAAGATAGTTCCTTTTTTTTATCCTCATCAATTAATCCTACATTTCCCGGGAGATCCATGCGTTCTGGTGGTGTGCGGCTATCCACAAAATACTCGAATTTTGAAAGCGTTTCTTGTTTTTTTGATGCTGGAAACTGTGTGACATCTTTCTCATCAGTAGATGCAATTGGTCGGATACGAGTTTGGTATTGAACCTCTCCAGTTCCTTCTGGAGTTGATCGTGTTATTGTTGCTGTACTATCCATGTTTTTTGTGAGTATAATTCCTGGTACTTGTGGCGTGCTATCGAACACACCACCTAGTGTCACGCGTGCTTTGTGTAGTGTTGCTTCTTCTGTTTGCTGCGCATATTCTGTTCGTATTCTCGTTCCTATTCCAAGTGTTGTATCCCCAACAGCAATTCCCGTTATCGCTCCTTCATTTACGTTTGCGAGTACGAATGTCTTTTGTTCATCTTTTTTTACAAGCGTGAGATCTAAAACCACTTCTTTAAATGCACTAGAAACCGCTAGATCATAATTACGCACTAGCGCATTCGCAAGCTTACCTGCAATTGGCAAATTCTTAAACTGCTCCATAATCACACCTATTCTTTGTTCTTTATCAAGTTCTGAATATCCACCGAAGTCTTTTTTTATTTCATTGATTTGTTGTGCTAGTTTTCCTCCTGTGAAACTATCTATAAGCACAATAAGTTTTGCTTCTTTTATAATTGGAATGCTCGTGAGTTCTGTGTCTTTTAACTGAAGCGAATCTGCGGCTACTGTAAAAAGCTTGGCTGCTTCAGAAATAAATGCAGGGGTAAGCAAGTTTTTTTCATTTTCTTTGATAAGTTTGGAAAAATCAGCAATTACCGGCTCTAGAAGTTTTGCAGATTTTCCTTCGAATCGCTTTGTTCTAAAGAATAAGTCTATTGTTCGTTGATCATCTATGGTTAGTTGACCGCGCATCTCTCTTGATAGGTCAGTAAGCAGCATTGTGCCGAACTGTTCAGTTGATGCCCATAGCGTGTGTTTTCCATCAGATATTTCTACACGTGCATTCGAGAATTCTATACTTCCGTACAATGATGATGAAAGGTCTTTATGAGTCGAGATTTTTCCAAGTTCTTCAAAATGTTTTTTCCATTCAGTGACAGTCTCTGCTTGATTTTTGTACGTAAACGTTCCTTTGGGTTCAATAATTACTGTAATAGTTTTTCCGTCAGGAAGTGTTATGATCGCGCTTCCATCATGCGAGTTGTATTGTACGTTGCCTTCAATAACAAGAGATCTGTATTTACTATCAGTAATATGAATTTGGTTATTTACGCTCTCAAAAGTGGTTTCTAGTAATGACGAATCCTGAACATTCTTGTTTCCTAGGATAACTACAGAATTCGCACCTGTAGTAAGTAGAAGATTTCCATTGTTCGAACTCAGAGTTCCTTCCTCGCCACGAATAATTACTGCATGAGTAGGTTCCTTATCTGAGCTTATTTTCCAACCTCCATTTTTTTCTGCTGAAATAGTAACGTCAGGAGGAAGTATAGCTTCTGTATTTGCTGGATCTCTTAAAGACTTAGCAATCGTAATTGGAATTTTTGAGGGAGGATTGAAAATGAGTATTTCTCTAGTTGATTCAGTCATATAAAGTCCTTCTTCCTTCCCAAGAGTACTAGTTTTTTCTTGTGTGTCAACAAGCGCTGAGAGAGAAAATTTCCTACTACTTATGCTTGAAAGAAATTGCTCTATAACTATTGGCGGGACACCAAGAAGCGAACTTGGTTTTGGTGTGCTCGAGAGAAAATATCTCTTTGCAAGTATGAGCGTATCTGGATCGCTAAATATTTTTTTGGCAGTATCAGGATTATTAGCTGCTGTAACCAGCATGTATTTCACAATTTCTTCATTTTGAACCTCCACTGGTACGCCTTTATCAGTGCTAATCTTCCCCTGGGCTAGCATGTGAAAGTATTTTTTTTGCTCTGTTTCAGGGATATTTCTAAAAAAGTCCGGACTAGCACTAAATTTGAATGCAGAGAAAAGAAGATCTGCCGTACGCTGATTATTTGGAACAGTATCGAAAGAGGCTTGAGTTGGGTTTCTTAAGAACAATGGAACCTCATGATTACTTGCAATCACGAAACTACTAAGACTAATAAGAATAGTACAAAGCGTGAGTACGATCAGGCAACTAGTGAATAATAAAGAGGTATTGCGCACTGTCCATTCCTCCATTGTTACCGATTACTCCGACATCTACAAGATTAAGTCCTGCTTTTTTTGGTATGAACTCTATTATTCCTTTGTTTGTAATTGTAAACAAATCAGTGTTTGCCATAAATCGTTGTGGAGTTCCATTAACGCGAATTGTAAAACTAAAAGGTTTACCAATAGGAATATCGAATGTTTCTCGAGGGTTAAGTATACGAATAGAAGCAGACTCTCGTGAAACGCTTTGATTCGTGTATAATGCGCCGAACATGAATACATAAGAAGTTGTTTGATCTTGTATCTTATACAGGTGATAATTTGTTTGCGTAATAAGGTCAATATCAAATAGTGACTGTGCGAATGTAGTGAGAGGTATTGCGGGAGAAGAAGTTAGTTCTTGGAGTATTGTTTTAACTTGAGTATACATCAAACCCAAGGGCACATCTACTTTGATACTCAACGATTCTCCTCGTTGAGTTGTGGTTTGTGTTTTTACGACATATGTAGGTGTTGAAGTGAGAATAAGTGATTCATTAGAAATCGTGACGTTTATAGTTGGCGTAAGTGACTCAATTTGTACTCCTTGCTGCACTAATGCGAGCGTACAACGTTTGATCACTTCACGAAAACCTTGTTCGATACGTTCTTGCCATATGTCAATGGGAGGTAAGGTACTTTTTCCATACTGATAGAGCGAAACAATTGGAAGCGTTGTATTTTCTTTCAATAACTGTCCGCCTTCAAGACCAAACACCTCGACAAGTTCTCTTGCATCATCATTCGCACACGAATGAAGTTGTATTTGAAGCGCTGCAGTAGTATCTTGGCTAACAGAACTTAATTTGAATGATTGAAAAGGTAAAATAACAAAAAAAATGATAAGAATCACTAACCCTAGAATCAAGAAAACACTTAGCTGACCACGCATTCGGTTTCATGAAGAAACAGACTATTTATTGATTCCTAAATTTAGAACTTAACCATTGGCGCCTTATCAGAACCAGCATCTGCTTGGAAGTATGTTCTCGCGCTAAAGCCGAACATGCCAGCAAGAATGTTTGTTGGAAATCGTTGTATTGCAATGTTGTAGTCCTGCACAGCTGCATTGAATCGTGTTCGTGCAAGTCCAACTCTATTTTCTGTTCCTGCTAGTTCGTCCTGCAAGCTTAGAAAATTCTCATTTGCTTTCAAATTTGGATAGCTTTCAACCACAACAAGAAGTCTGCTGATGGCATTATCAATTCCGTTTGCTGCTTGCGCGCTTGCTGTTGTATCTTTTCGTGCTGCTGCGTCTTGCCATTGCGAACGTAATGCAGTTATTTCAGTAAATAATTTTTCTTCGTGTGTAGCATAACCTTTCACTGTATTTACAAGATTTGGAATCAAATCAACTCTACGTTGGTACTGTGCTTGTACATCTGCCCAACTACTATCTACTGCTGATGATTTAGCGATAAGGTTGTTATAGGTACCTACAAACCAGAAGAGGGAGAGAAGAACTAGAATTACAACTCCAATAAGTACTTTCATTCCGGTCTTCATAATCTTCTTAATACACCTGATGTATTAAAGCTTTACGTTAATCTGGCTCTGTAGAAAAGTACATTGCTGCTTTTCTGAAGATATTTCTTATTTTTAGAAAAGGCAGAATTGTATTTATGCAACATTTTCTTTTTTCTAACAATAAAAAGTTGAACAACTAATAACAAAAACTCGGTTGCTCGGAGCTATCCGCGGGCTAAAGCCCACGGTTTACGCTCCTCGCCACACCGCGAGTTTTTGGGATTAAAAATTTCGCACTAAAGTGCGAGGTTTTAGACCCTGCGAAATTTTTAATAAAAAACACTAACCATCACCCGTATACAGATTCTTAACCCAGAATGAATTTGTACCTCCAGAACCTCCGAAAAAATGAAAAGTAAAACGTATTTATTTTGGCCTCCATTTCATCGTCGTGAGGGGGGTTGTCGGGGGGACGCTTCCCCCCGTATGCAATACGTAGTGCTAGGTATAGAGAATTTCGTTTCTTTCTTTATATTGTTCGTTGCTAGTTGTAGTGAAGAGAATAAAGTAAGAGATTTCTTATTTTATCGTGCGTTGCCAGTTGTAGTAAGAATATCTTTTATCGCATTGCTAGCCGTAATCAAGAGAATGCGTTTTATGAGCAGATCCGAATTTTCTAATGAGCAGTAATCTCATTTGGGTTCCAAATTCACCATCCTCCACCAGCACCCCCACCGCCAAATCCTCCTCCTCCAAACCCTCCGCTACTTCCTCCACCATTCAACCCTCCTCCGCCAAATCCGCCAAGCCATCCTCCTATTTTTCCTCCTTTTGGAACACGAGGAGAATTGATGATCGCAAAAAATACGAGAAATGTGAGTGCGTAAAAAAAAATGTCTATTCCTATGAACCAGCTAAAAAAGAAGCCTGCAATCACCCCAATTCCGCTTCCTAGGCCAAATCGTGTATATCGTTTTGTGAGGGAAATATCTCGCTGTACACTCGCAAGAATTATGACGAGAACAAGCCAGCCAAGTAAGATAAGGTGAATAATACCTGAAGTATCCTCACTTGCAAGAGGGGTGTCTGGTTCTTGGCTAATTACGTTTCGTATTGCTTCAAGTGTGTCATAGATGCCTTGTCCGTATTCTTCGCGTTTAAATGCTGAGACAAGGTATGTTCGTGCAATTCTTCCTACTTTTGCGTCATTGAGTGTTCCTTCAAGTCCTTTCCCAATCTCTATTCTGTATTCTCTCTCTTGAAGTGCAATGAGAAACACTATTCCGTTGTCTTTATTTTTTTGTCCAACTCCCCATTGTTCACCAATTGCAAGTGCATATGATTCTTTGTCAACATCTCCAAGTGAATTAATGATGACAACTGCGACTTGAACGCTTGTATTTTGTTCTATTTGGTGTGTAAGTTCAGTGAGTGTTGTTTTCCATTCTTTGCTTAATACTCCTGCAAAATCATTGATGTTTCCTTGGGGGGCAGGAACTGAAATTCCAAGAACATTTGAGGATAAAAAAAATAAAAGAAGAATAGGCACACTGTAACGCAAATAGAGAATAATCGAATGCAAATATCGAGATGAAGTCATGTGTTTGTTAGTTCATAGAGTGGTATTTTAATCTTTACTACCGATTCTATTCCTATTTTGTGGCTTCGTGAATTCCTTTCATTCCTGCGCGTATAAGATGCAAGCCTTTCGAGATGTCTGAAGAGCTTCTTTGATCTTTTGAGCAAATCTTTTCTTGGTATCGTAGTTCTTCAGGAGAGTCCAAACAGTAGGTTTCTACAAGGGTAACATACTCGTCAATCGCGGTTTTTATTGCATTGTGATCGAGTATTCTTGATGATTCACTTAATCTTCCCTCATCTACTATGTCTATTAAACCTTGTTCCTCGCCCAAATATGATAGGGACACTCGCCCCGCACACTGTTGATGTTCTGCGTGCATTATACTTAGCATATACAGTAGTCGTACGCCGGTAAATACACGCCTTACTTTTTGAGGTCCGAATGTTGCGTCAGGATATCTTTCTTTCATCAATTTGCGAAAAGCAATATCCTCACAACTTCCAATTCCATCTTTGTGTAGAACATTTATATACGTGTCAAGATCATCCGCAAAAGGGTTAATTGTTTGACTGTTCATTTTCTAAGTTCGTTTGTACTTTTCAAGTTCTTCAAGAAATCGCAGTATGCTTTTTGCAAGATATTCTACTTGTGTTCCAAGAATTGTTGATGTTTCTGCAAGTATATCTCCTGTACTTTCTGCCTTTGACGTGAGAACGAATGTTTGTGGATCTATTGTTAGTCCTTTAGTTGCAGATTTTCGTGCGAGTTTCCATTTCTCCAAAAGTTCTTTCGCGCGTGCAGGCACTTGACTAGGATGCACATGGAGGAGTGTTGCAAGTTCTTGTATTCTGCTGTGTTCCAGTTGTTCTAATTGCTCTGCTGCATTGCCTGCTGCAAAAAATATTCTAATGACTCCATCTTTTACTTTTGTTGTTTTAAGAATTTTTATTCTGCCTACTTCTTTCGTGTTGTGCAGATGAGTTCCTCCACATGCTTGTACGTCAACTTCTGGAATTTGTACGATCCGAAGTAGTTTTCCAGGGACTGCTCCTCCTTGATAAATGCGCACGCCAAATGCTTTTTCAGCGTCTGTTCTTGTCATAAATGAAAGATCTGTGTTTATGTGCTCTTCGACAATAGCGTTCGCTTCTTTTTCTATTCGCGCAAGTTCTTCAGGTGTGAGCACGTCATAATGTGTGATGTCAATGTATGCTTTGTCAACGTCTTTTTTTGCTGATGCTTGGTTAGCGTGATTGCCAAGAATTCGATGAGCTGCTGCATTAATGATGTGCGTCGCAGTATGATGAATGGATAATTGTGTTCTTCGTTCTTTGTTGATGATTCCATGAATCGTAGTTCCTTCTTTGAACGCAAAATTGCCCTCGAGTACGTGCACAATAACAGTTCCTTGTTTGAAAACGTCAATTACTTGAGTTCCGTTTAATGTTCCCGTATCATGAAGTTGCCCTCCGCTTGTAGGATAGAACGCGGTCTTGTTAAGTATGACATTGTTGCCAATAATACGGAGTATTTTCGCTTCAAACATGAGCAATGCATAGTCTTCAAAATAAAGTGGTGTTGTTTCTTCTATTCCTTCAAGAGGTAATTTTGTTGTTCGCGTTGTTTGTGTTTC
>JAHFPE010000133.1 GCA_023261345.1 Candidatus Woesearchaeota archaeon | reverse complement strand
GAAAAAAGAATCTGGCCAGCGTAGTTTGATGAAGTATGGAAAACGGGAAGAAAAAGACAAGTAAGTTTGAAAATCTACATTATGGCAAATTGTATACACTTTGAACCTTTTCTACTACGATTTGCCTTTTCGTCTTCAATTAGCCGCACTAGAAAAACACACAAAAGTTCCATAATTAATGTGTTTAGCTATTAGACAGCTGCAACAACATCTGGTGAAGTACCCATCTTTCGTGCTTGTTGTGATTGATACTTTTTTCCGATACGGAGTTTATTCTTTTTCCAACGACGTAAGATTGTTCCGCAGGAGCAAATGATTCCTTCTTCTGCAAGTTGTCTTCTTGCAGCAGCAGAGTTCCCGCAAGTTTGAGTATGTAATTCAATAATGCGACTAATTATTTCTGGCGAGTGCCGTGTTGAGCCTCCACGTCTTCCGTTTTCTACGCAGTCTGGATTTGCATCGGGAAACAAAATATCGAGTTTTCCTTCACGTGCGAGTGTTCTGTATAATCCGGGATCTTTGTGTGGTAGATCCCTACGTAAAACACGTAGAAATTTCTTCCGATTTGCCATGACAAATTCAAGAGGTCCACTATATTTTTCTCGGTAAATTCTTGGTTTTGGTACTTTAGGCCATTTGAATTCTGAGAGGTGAACGAGTGGCTCTACAGGTGCAAGAAGGTATAATGCTTTTTTTTCTTGAAGGCGTATATAGCTTGCAGCGTGGTTGTGTGCAACACTTGTTCTGTGTAAATATGTTTCGTAATGTGTCCATGGTTCTTTAGCTTTCAAATATCCGGGATTCTCCTTGTGTAATGAATCAATTTTTGTCCATTCATTCCAAATTAGTTGAAGGTCTTTTTCAAGACTTAATCTATCTTTACTCCCACTTTGATACTTAGTATGAGGAAGAAAGTTATCATCTATATCCATAACTCTAGGTTTTTTTTTATCACTAAATTCTGATAAGTCGTAAGGAAGAGTTAGATAAAAGCATGTTCGTGGCTGATGTGTCATTCGAACTGGCAAGTTGTGAAGTGCGATCTGGTGTCTTGCTACAAGTGAAGAGAATCCTTCGAAATAAAATGGTCTGCTCCCTACTGATTTTCGATACATGAGCGTATCTACAATGGTGCAGTTAAAAAAGGTTGCTTGTAAAGAATTAAAAATGTTTGTGGAATGTTTTCTACAAATTCTAATCTACTTTTTATAAAGGGTTAGCACTAAAATCTGCAGGGGAAATACAATTATTACTATGGAAGTTATCCGAACGTTGAATGATGTATTTGGCGAAGAAAAACTTCATGCTACGGCAGAGAATACAGTTGTAAGCATGTTTATTGAATTTCGGCAAATGCGCAAAAATGGCAGGTTAGGAATTTCTCATGCAACACGCTCGGTGGGAAATGCAACCATTCGTACTTGTGCATTACAGAACTCAAGAGTTTCACTTTTGTTTGAAAAAGAACTACATGAACTAACAGGGTATGGTGTGCGCAGTGAACAACTAACGAGGAGTAATTCAACGCAATATGGAACTATACTGAATAAACTGGGAAGAGAAATCTCTATTGCATTCGCAGCTAAATATGAAGGAGAATTGCTGGTTGCAAACTGTAAGACTGGAAGATTGCAAGGGAATAAAAAGCAGCTTTGTCGTCTTGATAGGTATACTGCAAATCTTGGAGATATGTTCAGGTCGTATCGTTTACCTTGGAAAACTGTCTTGATTGTTCCTTCTGATGAAGTGGATACTGCAAAAGAGCATGTAAAAATGTATGGAACGCAAGTTTTTTCTCTCGGTTACAAACATGATGAATGGACTCAATTACTACATGAAACTGCCAAGAAACAAGGGTTTATTCTTTTTGATGGCAGTTAAGATGTAAACTCACCGCTCAAGAGAGCAAGGGTGCCAAAAATGGTGGTGAACATTTTTGAGCATGTTCAAATCCCAAATCATGTACAACGTACGCCCCGGACGGGATTCCTCGAAGCACAAGCGTGCAAGAGGTGCCAAAAATGGTGGTGAACATTTTTGAGCATGTTCAAATCCCAAATCATGTACAACGTACGCCCCGGACGGGATTTGAACCCGCACTACAGCCTCCGCAGGGCCGTGTCCTGTCCAAGTTAGACTACCAGGGCATGAATTGATTTATTGTCTCTATTTTGTTTTCTTTCGTTGAGTAGCTTTTATAAAGCTTTACTGAATTTTGATTTCTTGTGAGTGAGGAGGAATTTTAGTATGAGATATATGTCAGGGGAAGCCATCGTATGTGCGTGTAAAGACCATGCGAGAGAACTTAGCAAGTTAACGGATGAACTTTCGCATTCAACTTCTTTAGGTAGTGGTGAGCGTACTGATGTTCTTGCGCGTAGTTACGTAACTGAGTGTTTAATCAAAGAGAAAATTTCGTTACTGGGCGCATCTGGAATTCAAAAAAAGTATGGCCCTTGTACTAGAGATTGGTTTTTGTTTGCTGACGAATATTATACATTCGCTTCAGATGCTGTTGTGTATACTGGTCTTGATATTCGGCGAACGCCAAAGAATGAATCATTCACTCGTCCAGTGTGTATTGTCGAGGAAAGTACAAAAAAAGCCGGCGAGATTCCAATTGGAATTTATGTGCGTACTGGTTCATTTGCCAACGCCAATCATCGTCGTCCTCCTGAGCGTTCAATTGAACGGTTTACTGATGTATTTAGCAGAATTGATCACGGACTAGTCTTTTTTCTTCCAAAAGATTATTTAGATTCTCGCGTTGCAGAAAAACTTCGAGAAAAACGAATTGGTGTTGGCTCGTTAGGTTTTTCGAGTTTAGAATTTCGTGACGTGCTTGAGGCAAGTGTTGTAAGAAGTGTGTAACGACGCACAGAAGGATTCAGAATCGCTTCAACATAACAAAAACTCGGTTGCTCGGAGGTATCCGCAGGCTAAAGCCCACGGTTTTACGCTCCTCGCCAAACAGCGATTTTTGGGATTAAAAATTTCGCACTAAAGTGCGTGGTTTTAGACGCCGTGAAATTTTTAATAATTAACTATAATTCTCTTCAGTTTCTTCCGCGTTGCGAATCATAGATCCTGCGTATGTCTTCTGTTGTTGAGCAATCATTTGGTCCTCTATCAAGTCGAAGTCTAACAAATCTGGGAAATCTAAGTGCGTATCCTGACGTGTATGTTGGGCTTTTTTGTATTTCTTCGTAATCCACTTCTATGACGACAAGAGGTTTAACTGTTACATCTTTCCCGTTTTCTGTTATGATATGTTGCTTGAGGAGTTCTGAGATTTCTTCGAATGTGGTTCCTTCTTCTGCTTT
>JAHFPE010000132.1 GCA_023261345.1 Candidatus Woesearchaeota archaeon | reverse complement strand
GATCTTGCAAACAAACTCGCGGATTATCCAACTGCAGCACTTACGTGCGCAATTGTGATTGGTGCTGCGACAATTTATGGCTGCAGGGCTTATAGAGCCGCAGGAGATACTATGAAAAGAGTCGTTACAGCACCTTTAAGAATTCTGGCAGCACCCTTTAAGATGTTGCTTGAGAAGGAGGAAATAGTATGAGCCTCGATACATATGTTAGAGAATTATTCACACCCGGCAGATCAATAAAAAATTCAGATCAGTTCTGGGATCGATACGGAAAAGATGTTTTACAGCACAAAGACGTTCAAAAAATGCTAACTGAAGCTGCGCCTGCAGACCGCAAAATTCTAGAAAAAAGAATAGAGACTATCACGAAAGAAAACTTCCAAAAATATGGCGCAAATTATTTTGAAGGAAGCCACACTGGATCAAACATACTAAGATATGGTGCATTAGGGGTGAATGTTATTGGAGGTATAACTGCTGCAGGAGGCATTCTTGCACTTGCAGCAGGAGGACCACTCACTGCACTAGGCGCGATTGGTTTGGGACTTGGATACTTAATTACTGGAGCAACAGTAAACACTGCTGCAGATATGTATGATGCCGCGCAAATTGGAAAAGCAATGAATGGAAGATATGAACCTAGCGCAGAAAGTAAAGGAGTGGTAGGAACAGGTCTTAATTATGTTCGAAAACTCTCAAGCGGACTTTGGGATGTTGTATCCGCACCATTTAGAAAAAGCACGTACAGCTCAATAAAAGCGCTTGCAGAAGGAATTGTTACGAATGCGTTCACTGCCGGCAGTTCTGCACTATTTGGAAATTATTTTGGAGGAGTATTAGGTCCAGTAACTCCATACACACAAATCGGAGCGATGTTCGCAGGAAGCGCAATCTCCTTTTATCGTGGAAGAAAAAAATTCGAGGATGGATTAATAGACAAGATAGTGAAGACATCTCAGGATACAGTGTTGGATCAAATCTCAGAAGAACCAATGAAACGACCAAAAATGTTACGCCTCGAAGACGTATACGGAACTAACTTTTATGACGCATTGCGAAAAAGAAACAATGATATGAACTATATTTCGCCCCGAAAGGTGGCGTGAGGAGGAAAAGAAAATGATTTCAGAATGTTATTTGGTAGAACCATTTGTGTGTAAAGAAACAGACACTGTTGCGGATGTTGGAACGAAACTACGCAAATTTGATCAACGACACATTTTCGTTGTTGCAGATGACAAGCCAGTTGGCATCATATCAGTGACTGACATTTTAGATAAGGTAGTTAGCGCAGGAAAGAATGCAGCTCAGGTGATTGCAAAAGAAGTAATGACAAAAGACATCCTGATATTTGATGATGGTGATGACGTACGTAAAGCATACAAAGCAATGTTCGAGAAGAAAATAGTTTCTTGCGCGATTACGCAGCATGACAAGATTGTTGGAATACTAACGCTAAAAGAAGCAATAAGTTCAGTGACAAACCCGAAAAATATTTTTAAGGGAATGTGAAAAGAAACGCAAGAGACGGGATTTGAACCCGCGTCACAGGCTCCGGAGGCCCGTATCCTATCCAAGCTAGACTACTCCTGCGTATTGAGTTTCTCTTCTACACGCCTTAATCAACTATCTTTATTGAATACAGATGCACTATTACGCATATTTAAACGTGTGTGCACGCATCCTTTTTACATTCCAAAATATCTTCTTCTTACTATTTTATGTCCACAAGTTGGCTCTGCATTTGCTTGAGGAATTGGATGATCAATGTCTCCGACAATAATGAGCCCCGTCTCTGAGCGTAGTAGTACAGTACCCCCGGGGGTTTGTACTGTGCGATACCAGTGAAAACCATGTCTTGTTTTTTTTGGAGAGTACATGCGTTTCATACCATAAACATCAGACTCTCCTCGAAAACCAATTAGTAATCCTTTGTTGCAATTAATTGCTATGTTTCCAATTTCACTCTTGATGGTTCCCAAGTGCATTATGTCTCCAAGTACATCGCCTGTTGTTGTTCGAATACTGTACTGCACATTCGCATCACGTGGCAAATAGATGGATCCCGCAAAATTCGCAACTGCCAAATTTCCATTTCTGCATGTTGGTTCTTTTGAAACTAAACCACTTAAACGAATCGTTTTTCCCGGTTTTAAGCCCATTCTTATTTCTCCTGCCCCTCCTAAAACCGCAAGACGACTTGCGTCATACTCCTCACTCACACGATACTGAAGACCTTCAGCTGGAACTCCAATTACTTCGTCTGTAATTGCAGTATCAGTAAACAACCATCCGTCTTCTTCATGACTAGCAAGAACTGCTTGAGCATTACCCTCGTTCAAACTAACTTGAACTTCTCGATGATTCTTTGCATCAACTGAAGCATCAATAGATATTCCGCCAACTCTCATTCTTCCAAGAGCAACTTTACCAACAACGTACTTCCGTGCTTCATCTGCAATTGGCATGAGGTATTCTGAAGAGCAAAGTTGTGGAATTGGAGTGTCAGTTCTTTCTCCGGTACAGGCGAGTAAGAATTCTTTACAATCAACAGACACTGCAAGAGGACCAACTACTAGTGCAGCAGGAAATTGTTCAGGAAGAGGATGACTGCCTAACATGTAGATGAGTTTTCTCAGCACGATTGCGGATTCACGAGCGCCCGTATAAGAATGTTCTGACATATTGGCGATATTGAAAAGTTCGGCATTGCCTCACCTTTCTTGCCGGGGCCCCGCGTTCCAACTTCATTCTGCACTACGTCGTTCTAGTCACGAATCTACGCTCGGCGTCCTCTAATACACCAAAACTACGCTCGCCCCCATTTGGCAAGAAGGGATCTTTTCAATATCAATGACATATTGGAATAAGATTTATAAATGCCACATAGATTGAACCAAGTATGCCTGCAATCAAACTCGTAATTGGACTTAGTGATGGACGGTGCGTTCAAAAAGAGATAGCTGAAGAACAAAGCAGAATTCTCTGGGGCAAAAAAATAGGAGAAGCAATTGAAGGAGACACAATAGGACTTGCAGGATACTCCTTTCTCATCACTGGCGGAAGTGACTATTGTGGTTTTCCCATGCGCAAAGATGTTCAAGGGCCAAGCAGACGAAGAATTCTTGCAGTAAAAGGCGTCGGACTCAAACAAAAAGCAAAAGGAGTTCGTGTACGCAAAACAGTGTGTGGAAACACAATTCATGGAAATATTGTTCAAATTAATGTCAAGGTCACAAAAGCAGGTGCAGAACCACTCGCACCACCAAAAGCCGAACAACCTGCTGAAAATAAACCTTTGCAGTAAAATTCTTCAGTTTGTAAAAATTCTCAA
>JAHFPE010000131.1 GCA_023261345.1 Candidatus Woesearchaeota archaeon | reverse complement strand
GCTCAAAAAGCCTATGAGACATATATTTCAGCGCGTGAAGCACTTGTGAATAGCGTTCTTTTCCTTTCTTTAAGTATAGCAAATAACATAGCAGCCCGAGGAGAATGGTCAGAAGAAAAAGTGTTAGAACTAACTCAAGCAGGTAATGCCGGTGCAATACGAGGAGTTGAAATGTGGAATCCTGAACTTGGCTTTGCACTATCAACATACGTAACGTGGTGGATTATTCAACACATCTACAAAAATAACCTTTTTCAACAGGGGATTAAAGACGGCAATCACTGGAGTATTCGTTTACGTTGCAATGCGGCGAACCAAATTTTATCACAAGAATACAATAGAAAAGCAACAACAACAGAAATAGCAACGTATCTTGATTTACCAGAATCGATCATTGATGCAGCATACAAGCAAACGAAAGCAAGATTATCTCTTGATAGAGAAATTGGGCCTGATCAAGAAACTACTTTTGGAGACGGACTTGCCAGCAAAATAGACACTGCGCAGCACTCAATACTTTCAATTGACCAACGTGATTTTTGGAGAACACTAGAATCACTCATGCTGAGAAATTCACGGTATCCAACAAAGAAAAAGCGAGCATATGATATGATCCATGCAAAATTCACAGGAGAAACTTTTAGGGAAATCGCTGCAACGTACAGTGTTTCACCTGAGTGTGTACGTCAAACTATTCAAAACGAACTAAAAATATTATACCTGAGCCCGCGCGCACGAAGAAAACTCGAGCAGTTTTATACAGCAATAACTGAAGGAATTGAAGAAATCGAATAAATACCTTTTACCTACAATTCGAAATAGTTCGATCAACGCTAACACTTAATAAGACACACGTGCTAATTAGTCTATGCGAATCGCTTGCTTACTCTCCGGAGGACTTGATAGCCCAGTTGCTGCGAATGAATTCTTACGTCACAAAAAAGAGATAGTTCTTGTGCATTGCGCGCCAGCACATGCAGGGTCGAGTACAAAAATACACGAACTAAGCCAGAAGCTTGCTAACGTAGTTAATCATTCGGTAACTCTTTGCGTAATTCCATTTGGCGACCTTCAATACGAAATCATCAAAATAGTACCTGCAGAAACTCGCATGATTATTTATCGACGAATGATGATGCGACTAGCAGAAAAAATTTGCATTCAACACAACTGCACAGCAATTGCAACTGGAGATAGTCTAGGACAAGTTGCATCACAAACACTCCCTAATCTCAAATGCATATATTCTGCAATACAACTACCGGTTCTCACTCCCCTTCTTGGAATGGACAAAACAGAAATAACCACGATTAGCAAGAAAATAGGAACGTACGATATTAGCATCCAACCATACGAAGACTGTTGCAGTTATCTTGTTGCCAAACACCCTTGTACAGCTGCGAAGTTAGCAATCATTGAACAACAAGAACAACCACTAGACACACAAAAAATTATCACTGAAGCAATCAAGAATTCTCACGTGATTGTTCTACAACCGGATCAAGACTAGTCTCACAGTGCGGCTCATCAGCTTCAGTTTTTCTGAATTGCGAACAGGTCTTTTTATCCTCCCAAAAATACCAACATTTCTTTCCAAACACCTTAAACATATGACATTTGTCGCAAATGCTTACCATACACTCTGAAACAAGCATACATTTTTTAAACCTTGTGTAAGCACAATCATTTACCAAGAGCTAGAAACAGCCAACATGAAACAACAAAATTATGCATTTTGGATCACAACAATAGTCATTTCTCTCGTCATCACCTGTGGATTTGTATTCCAGTACAACACCAATTTAGAGCTCCAGCAACAGATAAACTCAGTTTCAAATCAACTTGCGCAAGAAAAGCAATTTTCAATTGAGCTTAATTTGCAACTCAAAAAAACACAAGAAGATCTGGCACAAGCAACAACCATGATAGTTGCAAGTATAGACTCAATCACATCGAATATAAAAACTGTTGAAAAAACAACTGCACAAAATGCAGCAGAACTCAGAGGACAAATCCAAACACTCAAAACTGAAAGTACAGAACAAATCAAAAAACTCAGTCAAGAAATCAATGTTCAAAGTCAAGACTTTAGCAACATTATACCAACAGCACTCAAAAGCGTCGTCATAGTTCAAACAGATAAAGGAATAGGATCAGGTGCAATCATCACACGTGATGGATACATCGTCACAAACTACCACGTCATACAAGACGCAACCACTGGAAGCGTTCGAACTTCAGACGGAGTTGCGCACCAAGTAAGAATAAGTGGAGTGGATCAGATACGCGACATTGCCGTCCTTCACATAGAAGGAACATATCAAGCATTACTTTGGGCAGATAGCAGTGCAGTTGTAGTCGGACAACATGTAGCAGCAATCGGAAGCCCTGCCGGCCTTAGTTTTAGCGTCAATGAAGGAATCATATCAGCAACACGAACAATACAAAGCACGAACTACATACAAACAGACGTCGCACTCAACCCAGGAAACTCAGGCGGACCACTCATTAACAAAGAAGGACAAATTGTTGGCATCAATAACTTCAAACTCAAAGGATTTGAAGGACTTAATTTTGCAATCACAAGCAATGACGCTAGGGAGTCTGTTGAACAAATTATGGCGATAGAAAAGAATAATGGCTAATTTGCGGCACTAACCACTCTTCTCAAATGAAGAAACAATCTTTATAAGGTGCTTTACACTCTTCTGGTTCGGTGTTTACTATGGATTATTTCACGCTCAGTACAAGGAATGCTCCCTCAGCTGCAGGTCAAAGCTTGACTGCAGTAATCAACCGTGCGAATGGTCAGCTCGTTAGTGTGAACGCTTTTGACGGAGAATACATGCATGAGGGTGGGCGAGCGTTTGACGATCCTTACCTGATAAAACCTGTAGAAAGAAATATTGGTGGAAATCCCTCGTGGGCTAATTCAGAAATAGTTATGTTTCCTATCGTGAGCTCCTCGCTTGATAATACTGTGATGTACAATGGAAAAAAGTTTCCTCTTGATCAACACGGAATTGTTCGTGCAATGACTCCTGAAATTGTGTATTCTGATTCTCAACCAGAAAAAGCAACTATTCTTTGGAAGTATATTGCAGGAACGCAAATTGATAATAGTGCACGTAATGCTGTAAAACCAGAAAGCCCCGCACATATGCAACTTCCCTTTGGTTTTGAACTAGTTAAAACATTTATTGTTAATGACGTGAGTGTCAGAACAACACTCTTAGTTCGGAATACTGGCGATAAACCATTTTCGTATGCGCTCGGTTGGCATCCTGCATTTATTCCTCAAGGAATTAGTCAGGCGGGACTTTTTCGTGATTCTGCA
>JAHFPE010000130.1 GCA_023261345.1 Candidatus Woesearchaeota archaeon | reverse complement strand
AAACAAATAATTCATTGCATCAATGTACAATAAGGATGGACGTTCTCGCTCAAACACAATTCTTGTTTGTTCAACGTCAATCTCATGGCAATCTCCTTTCGTTGCATAACAACAATCCTCACGCCCAAGTAATTTAATGAGGTGTTGTGTGGCAAAATGCCCTCCATCTTTGGTAGAAAAACGCATTATCTTATCTCCCGGATCTGTTAAAGAGGCTAACGTTGTTAGCATTGCGTGCAAACCAGATACGCAACGAAATTCCACGTACTGTGCATTGAAGAGTTTTTTACAACAACGAGCAGCGGACGCTTCTATATCATTTATTCCATTAAGTCCACGAAACAAGAATCCACCCAAACGAGATGGAGAATCCTGGCGCATATCTCTATGTTCAAGAACGTAACGATTTACTAAATCTGAAGAAAGAACGCGCTGTGCAAATGGCGATAAGAGCGTCTCATTCGCAGTTAAGTGTAGAACCTTAGATGCTAGCGCTTCCTCTTTTTCAACAAGAGATTCTATTGCTTCTAATGAACATAAAGAATCTTGATCCATAATTTTGGCGATTGTTGCGCATTAAAATAAGTTCATGTCAGAAATATTCTCAAAAGAATTATGCGTAGGTAGGAAATAAGTATCAAAGATTTTCTTTTTTACATTGATTAATTCATTCTACGGTAATCCGCAATACGTTTCAAAAATTTATCCATTCCGCAAGGAATCTCCCCAAGTGGAATTTGTCCAAACGAAAGACGGACGTGTCCTTCACCATTTGTTCCACAACAAACTCCAGGGATTACTGCAACATGCTGTTCGCGCAATAAATACGTCGCAAGTTTTGTCGATTCTCCTCCAACTTCAGGGAATGCGTAGAATCCACCTTGCGGTTCGGCACAAGGGATTTTTCATGTCTCAGCAGTTCCGACCAATTGATTGCGTTGTTCGTATGCTTTGCGCATGAAATAAACTTCTGGATCAACATCTCCTGTTTTCATTCCTGCATCCTGAATAAACGGAGGCACGCATATCCAAATGTTTCTTGCTGCCTTTTCCAATTGACTAATCATATCCTCTGGACCTAAGACATATCCAAGACGCCAGCCAGCCATTGCATGAGTTTTTGAGAATGAATTGATAACTAGTAATTTTGATTGGAACATTTCGGGAAGTCTAGCGGCAGAATATGTATCTTTAGAATTAAACGTAAGCCCAACATAAACCTCATCAGCAATTAAGTACACTTCAGGTGCTTTTTGCGAGAGAATTTTCGCAATTTGTTCAATGTCAGTTGGGTTAAATAGCGTTCCTGTTGGATTGCTTGGCGAGTTAATTATCATTGCTCTTGTACGCGGAGTTATCTTGTGTTCCAAGTCATTCAAGTCTGGTGCCCAATTTCTTTTTTCATCCAAATTCACAAACACTGGTTGAACTCCTTGAAGTTGCGCTTGTGTAGAATAAATTTCCCACGACGGATTTGTGAGAAGAAGTTCATCTCCAGGATCGCAGGAGGCTCCAATTGCAGCACACAAACCAGCAACACTTCCTGGACAAATTAGAACATTCTTAGGAGAGTATTTTGTGTTGCATGATTCATTTGTTCGAGCAGCAATTGACAGGCGTAGTTCTGGAATTCCTTGTGCTATACCATCATACTTTGTTCTTCCGCTCCAAAGTGCTTGATCTAAGTGCTCTTTGATTACTCCAGGAGTATCAAACCCAGGTTGTCCAACATCAAATCGAAAAATTGGATTACTCGGATCAGCTCGTTTTACTCCATCTATCTGCTTTAAAAAATCAAGAATGACCGAATTTGGAAGTGTGCCAAGGCGATGAGATACCCTTACTTCACCGTGGAACAGGACGGTTTAAAAAGATTCGTTAGGCTGTGTTTGACAACCACTCTGAAACAACAAGACATCACCGCTACGAATTTCAACTTCACAGTGTTGTTGCCCAAAAACGGGAAGATATAAGCACTGGAAATCGGACGCCTCGGCTGGGATTTGAACCCAGGTTTAAGCCGCGACAGGGCTCAGTGCTAGGCCGCTGCACTACCGAGGCATATATGGAGTTCTACTTGAAGCATTTATAAAGTTGACTACCGTAAAAAGCAACACCAAGTAGTAATCATTTTTTCTTCCTTGAAGTTTTTGAATATTCTCAACAAAGAAAACTATATAAGCGTATGATAAAACTGAGCAGGTATGCTTGACATTAATCTGATTCGACGGGAGCCAGATTCCATCAAGAAGAACCTTTCTCGTCGTAATGAAGCGTATGCAGCAATGGTTGATGATGCAGTACGTGTTGATGCTGGGTGGCGTGAGAATAAACAACAACTTGATTTGCTTCGATCACAACGAAACACACTTTCTCTTTCGATTAATGAAGCAAAAAAGAAAGGACAAGATGTTGCTGCACTTATCAAGAAAGTAAAAGAATTACCATTAGAGATAAAACAAGCTGAAGAAGTAATAACCACATTAGAAAAAGATCTTCGTTCGCTTTT
Organism: Candidatus Woesearchaeota archaeon; assembly: GCA_023261345.1. GTDB lineage: Archaea > Nanobdellota > Nanobdellia > Woesearchaeales > ARS49 > JAHFOI01. The sequence goes on along the minus strand of JAHFPE010000130.1, from coordinate 835 downwards.
GCTTAAAATGCCAAATCTTTTAGATGATTCAGTTCCAACAGGTACGCTTGCAGAACATAATACGGTCATCAAAGTATTCAAAAAACCGCTCAAACAAAAATTCACTCCAACATCTCATGTGGATTTGGCGGTACAAAATAACTGGATTGATCTTGATCGTGCAGCGAAAATTTCAGGTAGTAGGTGGTACTTCCTAAAAGGAGCTCTTGCCGTGTTAGATATGGCAATTGCAAAGTACGGTATTGATTTCATGCGAAACAAGGGGTTCACCCCTGTGATTCCTCCATTCATGATGAGTAGAGCTGCGTATGAGGGCGTGACTGATCTTGGTGCATTTGATGAAGCACTCTACAAAATCGAAGGTGAAGACTTATACACAATCGCAACAAGCGAACATCCTTTAACTGCTCAATACATGAACGAGATCCTACAACCTACAGATCTACCGATCAAGCTTGCTGGCTACAGCATGAACTTTCGCAAAGAAGCAGGCGCGCACGGAAAAGATCAAAAGGGCATTTTTCGTGTTCACCAATTTGAAAAAGTCGAACAAATCATTATTTGCAATCCAAAAGACTCCTGGAAACATCACGAAGAACTAGTCAAGAACGCAATTGAATTCTGGAAAACACTTGAACTTCCTTTCCGTCAAGTTCTTTTGTGCACATCAGAAATCGGAACTGTCTCAGCAAAAACATATGATTATGAAGCATGGTGTCCAGTGCAGCAAGCATGGCGCGAAGTTGGAAGCTGCAGCAACTGCCTTGATTATCAAGCACGACGATTAAACATCAAGTATCAAGATGGTGAAGAGCGCCTGCACGCGCACACATTG
>JAHFPE010000129.1 GCA_023261345.1 Candidatus Woesearchaeota archaeon | reverse complement strand
GGAATGCCTCTGCTTGAATGCACCATTTCTCCATTTTTATGTTACAATTGATGTTACTCTTCGAGTTATCTAGTATTAGTATTTCCTGAGTGAGCTAGGCGAACTCGGAAATACTTTTTTTCTGTGTTATCCCGAAACTATTTCCCTACGGTGGGTTTCTTGAGTGCATGAAACTTACCCGAGGGAAACTATTGGAAACACTACGAGTAAAAAACGAAGGCGCAACAACTTATCAAGCACGTAAAATCGCTCGAATTAGCATTCGGCGAGTGAACCAAATCTGGAAGCAATACACGATTTCAGGCGTCCTGCCGGAACTTGGCAAGAATTGCGGGCGTCCGTCAATACCAAGCACTCAAGAAGAAGTGGATCTTGTTCAGAACGCCTATCGCGAGTATCGCGTGAGCGCGACCACTCTTGAAAAAATCATCGAACGGGATCACGGTACGCACATTCCACACAATCGGATTCACACAATTATGGTCACGTTAGGTCTTGCGAAGAAGATGATTAAAAAAGTCCTTCGTAAGAAGGACTGGATTCGGTACGAACGACGCCACAGCCTCACCGCAGTACACATTGACTGGCATTACTACGGAGGGGGCATCTGGGTTTTTGCAGTCATTGATGATGCAAGCAGAAAACTGCTCGCACTTATTGAATGCAAAAGCCCAACACTTGATGAAAGCATTCGTGGAATGAGAATCGCGATGCAGTACGGTAAAATCAAACAGTGCATCAGCGATCACGGAAGCCAATTCACTGTCAACCTTATCGACGGCAACTCGCGATTCAAGGACTTTCTTGATGCGAACGGCATCAAGCAAATCCTGTGCAGGATCAAACATCCACAAAGCAACGGCAAAGTCGAAAAGTGGTTCGAGACCTACGACAATCACCGCTTCGCCTTCCGCACACGTGAAGAATTTGTGGCATGGTACAATGAGAAAAGACCACACAGAAGTCTTAATTTTTCCATACTGGAAACACCCAGTATGGCATTTGAGCGAAAACTCAAAGCGGAGGTTTAAAAAACATGAAACGACTTACGAGCTCGAAGGGAAATAATAACGGGATACGACACCTGTGAGCCCGAAGGGCGAACTGTAGAATCTTTGCGATCTGCAGGATTTTTATTCATATCTCAACGCTTCCGTTGGCTGTAATTTTGATGCTGAAAGTGCAGGTAGTACTCCTGCAAATGTGCCGAAGAGGAATGTTGCAAGTATGGTTCCTACAAATAGTGAAACGGAAAGGTTAGCATGAATGAGTGGTGTGCCAAGTGCGATTCCCGCAATGACTTCTACTGTTTTTGCTATTCCTGCGCCGGTGAGTACTCCGAGTATTCCTCCAACGCATCCTAGAATTCCTGCTTCTGCAACAAATAAGAATATGATGTGTCGCCTTCTTGCACCAACTGCTTTAAGTATTCCGATTTCTCTAGTTCGTTCAAGTACTGCTGTGTACATTGTGTTCATGATTCCAATTCCTCCGACGATAACTGATATGACTGCAATGCCTGCAAGTACCATTGTAACTGTGATTAAGATCGTGTCAATTCCCGCAAGTACTTGACCTTGTGTTTGAACTGTGAAATCTTCTTTGCCTTCTTTTACGTGATGAAGATTTGCAAGACTCTTTCTAATGTTTTCTGCAACAGTGTTTGGCTCCCAACCGTTTGCTGCTTGTGCTGCAATAATGTCAACTTCGTTCGTTAGATTGTACAAGTCGCGCATTGCTTGTTCTGGCATGAACATGACATTATCAAATTGCGGCTGTCCGAGCTTATCGAGAATTCCTACTACGGTGAACGACTTGTCGTTGATCAACAAGTGAGTTCCGGGAATAAGTGGTTTTCCGAAGTGATCGTTCGAATAATAATGATTTCCTATAAGAATACGTGTGGTATCTCCTGGTTGAATTAGTCTTCCAAGAACCACTCGAAGATTAAATGTTTCTTCAACAAGCCGCCTTCCCTCTGTATCATCTGGCATGCTGCCAATAAACGGAAATATTGTTTGTTGGTTCGCCTCTACTTTTGCAGATTTAAGGAGTCGAATTGCTGCACGTCTAACCCCTGTTGTTTGCTGGACTCGTTTGTAATCTTCTTTACTTAATTTGATGATTGCTGCTTGACCTGGTGGAGCGAATGTTGCTGATTTTGCCTGTATGATAATTCTATCTCCTCCAAGACCACTGAGTTGTACTGAGATTGCATCGCGCATTCCTTGTCCTAAAGATATGAGCGAAACTATTGCTGCTGTCCCTATAATGATTCCAAGTAGTGTGAGAATTGTTCGAAGCTTTCTATTTTTCAAACTGGCAAACACCAGTTCTTTCATCTGCGTAATGCCTCAACTGGTCGCATTCTGCTCGCGCGATATGCAGGTGCAACTCCTGATACTGCTCCGACTGTAAATGAAAAGAGAAGCATGCCTATAAGTAAAGGAAGGGAGAATTGTGCTTGTATGAGAGGGGAACCGTAATAAATTCCCGCAATATAGCTAACAAGAAAACTTAGTCCAAAACCAGATGCAACTCCAATAATTCCCCCTGCAAGCCCAAGTGTTCCTGATTCAGTTACGTAGAGTACAAGTATGTCTTTTTGTCGTGCTCCAACTGCTTTGAGAATTCCAATTTCTCTTGTTCGTTCAAGCACTGCGGTGTACATGGTGTTCATAATACCAATTCCCCCAACAAGTAATGCTATCGCGGCTATTCCTACGAGAACAGATTGTACAATTAGAAATACGTTTTGAAAAGTTTTGAGAATGTCTTCTGGTGTTTGCACTTCAAAATCCTCGTTTCCTTTTCGAACATTGTGCTTTTGGCGCAGTGTTTCTGTTATGGTTTCTCCAGCGTTTGCATTTGGTGTTACTTGTGCAACTATCATGGTAAATGACTCTGGAACTACATCGAAAATTGTGCGTAATGTGTCTTCTCCAATAAAAATCGCAGAGTCAGAAGTAGGGTCTCCTATCTTTTCAAGTATTCCAACTACTGAAACCCGGGTTCCATTTAAGAAAAGTCTATCGCCAATTCTTATTTGACGAGAGAGAATTAACTTTTGTGCAAGATCATTTCCAATCACAACATCTGCATTGTGTGATCGTAGCCAAGTCCCTTCTTGTATATTTAGTCCTTGTGATTGAATTGCGAGTTCTCTTGAAGCGTCATCAGGGAGGCTGGATACAAGAACTGGTTGCCGCTCATTTTTGAGTGAGAGTGGTCCTGGAAGGTGTAGCATGCCTGTTGCTTCAATCACTCCAGAAGAACGTCGCACCGCATGAAGGTCTGTACTCGTGAGTGCGCCTGTGCTTGCTATTCCAATTGGTGGAAATTGCGCTTT
>JAHFPE010000128.1 GCA_023261345.1 Candidatus Woesearchaeota archaeon | reverse complement strand
CGTGTCTATGATGCAGAGGATGTGCTCCGTAGCAAGCTAAAAAAGCATGGCATTACGGGCGCACTGCAAACGTTTCTCTATCAGGTGATACACAAAGGGTTTATCCTTTTGTGTATTTATTGCGGCATCACTATCTTTGCAATGTTTGGCGCTCTCATCACCGGCAAAGGATTTTTAGGGTTTGCACTTCTTGCGCTTTGTGTGTTGGTTCTCCTTACTGTCATATACAAATTTGCTTTTCATACTCGCACACTGAAAGAACTGCCAAAAAGTGATATTGTCGTCTACGAAAGAGAACCGAACCCTGACGAACTCGTGCTTGGCTATGCAGTAGGTAAAGACGACAATGGACAAGAAATCAAAGTACAGAAAGGCATACCGCAAGAAGACAGAGCTACGCACCATTACATTATCGGAGGCAGTGGGTCTGGAAAGAGTCGTTTTGTGCAAAGTATTATCGTACAGGATATTAAGAACAATTTCGGTTTTGGGATTATCGATCCGCATGGAGATTTGTTTGAAGATACGCTGGGGTATCTTGCACTCACGCATGATACAGAATTTCTTCAAAACAATGTTGTCGTACTTAATCCAACAAATCCAACGCACACGGCAACATTCAATCCCATACAGCCGATTGAAGGCATTTCATCTGCTGAAATTGCAAATGAATTGGTATTTGTTTTTGAGAAAGTGTGGAGTGATGGATGGGGTTACAGAATGGCTGATATTATTCGGGCGTCAATCATGGCCCTCTCTGAGAACGGCATGACATTGAATGAAATTCCAGAACTTCTAACAAACAAAAACTTTCGTGCAGACGTGCTCTCTCGCGTTACCAACGAAACATGTCTCAATTATTTCCGTAGCCGCTATGATGTCCAGTCAAAGACAGTACAAGCGGAATGGGCAGAAGCAGTACTTAACAAAATGAACGCACTGCTTTCCGATGATCGTATTAAGCATGTATTTGCAGCAAAAGAAAGCTCGTTTAATCTTCGTGAGATTATGGACTCAGGTAAAATTCTTCTGGTAAAACTTGATCGCGGACGACTCAAAGGTGCAGCAGATACACTCGGTGCTATTCTTACGTCTGCATTTCAAATGGCAGCGTATTCAAGAAGCAATATTCCTTTTTCCAAAAGACGACAATTCTATCTCTACATAGACGAATTCCAAAACATGGCGTCAGAGTCATTTACTGAAATGCTTGGTGAAGCACGTAAATACAAAGTATCACTCATTCTTGCACATCAGAACATTGAACAAGTATCACATGAGTTACGAGCAGGAGTAGTAGCAAACTGTGGCATACACACATACTTTAGACTCTCACGTGAAGATGCTAATCGTCTTTCAAAAGAAGGACTGCTTGCACTCTATGAAGAAGAACCGTCATGGGAGAACCTTACGCAGTTTTTGCAGCAGTTACGACCACGTATGTGTGTGGTGCATAGCAAGAAAGAGGGCGGCATGATGCGTATTGAAACACTACCAACACCGTCACCGTATGAACTAGCTAAACTTTCTGCAGAAGAGTTTCGAGAGTTGGTATCCGAGATTATGATTGGCAAAAACTATCTCCGTACTCGTGAGAGTATTGAAGAAGAGATACAAGCAAGGAAAGGAGGAAGAGACGAAAACATTTCATCAGATGAAGAAGATCCGGTTTCGTTTTGGGAGGTGGAGAAATAGTTGTTTTAATGTTAAAGAAATTTATAAAAAAACAAAAAGGAGTTTGAAGTGGTTTATGGTGTTGATTCTGACATTTTCATACAAAAAATTTAATTTATTGAGGTTCTTCAGGGGAAGGTGGTATGATGGTATTCACATACATTGCATTTATTCCTCTTCTGTTGAGTTCATTCTTTATACGAGTCAGTTCATCAAAATTTGCAACTGGAAATTTGACTTGATACGAACTGGTCTCTGGAACTGCTACCGTAATCTCGCCATTAAATTCTTTCACTACTCTTTGTATAAGTTGATTTGAATCCAAAATAACAAGCTCGTCTTTAGCCACTGATTGTCCACTTTCTGGTTCGCTAATTACATTTGGTGTCAGAGGCGGGTTAATAATACTATTTTGTTTCTGAGATAAAAGGAACGCTAATAATAAAATTGTTCCTGCACTAAAGAATACTGCTATCCATTTAAGTCGATTTTTTCGTAACATACTTCATAATAATAACATGCTCTAGATAAAATACATCCCTACTTTTCAGATAAGGATTCTAAGAACGAAAAAACATTAAAAATCTTCAAAATTGAAGTTAAAATTGTCATCGTTTGTAATTGTACACGTAATAGATTCCCCCTCGTTGAGTGTTACTGTACCTCCTAATGCCGCCGGACACTTTGTGCCCGTGATTGAAACAAAATGATAGCCGGCGAGTGCGTCTTCATTGATTGTATGAGGAACATTTGAGCTTACACTTACTGAAGTGTTGTTCGTTACGAGATTGCCATCAATACGGAATTTAAACGAAGATGGAATTGCGGTTCCGCCGTTATTATTAATCACGTTCTTAATAATCCTGATGCTTGCAGGGCGGTCATTATTTGTTACAACACAGGTTTTATTATCATTCGCATGAAGAATAATTGTTCCTTCATTATCGCAATCGCCGCTAAATGATGCTGTATAGCCAGAAGCTCCACTCTCCGAGATACTATATGTTCCTGCCGAAAGTGTTACAGGTGCTCCGGAAATCGCACTTATCGAAAAATTTTTATCAGTAGTATTGTCATTAGCTATATCTATAAAGAACTGAAAGTCTGAAACCGCATTGTTTCCACCATTATCGTTAACGACATGATTCACGATCGTAAGTTTTGCGGTCTGTAAATTACATTGTATAGCTTCTGGAGCATCGATTACTTTAAATGTATGCCCCGGTACAGTAGCACCTTGAGTTTTGGATGTACTTACAATACATTCTTTTATTTGTGCAGCCGAAAAGCTTGGGTGTTTTGCTAACACAAGTGCGGCTAATCCGGAGACATGGGGTGCGGCCATAGAAGTACCTGAAAGTGAACCATATTGATCCGTACAGAAGAAGAAAAACAAGAAACATGAACGAGGGAGGGTGCTGAATATATTCTCTCCAGGCGCAGCAACTGAGATGAGATCACCAAAATTTGAAAAACTAGACAAGCTACCACTGGATCTAATAGCTGCAACCGCCACAGTATTTGATGGAAAAGATTTTGTCAGACTTGCAGGTGAGGCAAATTTTGCATCACGACATTCATTGCCTGCAGCAAATACCCATAATATATCTTTGTGTTCTCGTTGAGCAAACAACAACGCTCTCTGTAGTATGGAATTATTCTCATTAACTTTCTTTAAT
>JAHFPE010000009.1 GCA_023261345.1 Candidatus Woesearchaeota archaeon | reverse complement strand
CAGGCGTTGCTCATATTGGTCATGCAGCAGGAGCGCTTTTTAACTGGACATACGCAAAAAGATATGGAGGTAAGTTCATTCTTCGGTTTGAAGATACAAATCCTGAGCTTGCAAGAAAAGAATACTACTCTGCTATAAGCGAACTACTTCATTGGCTTGGCATTGATTGGGATAAACAAGTGAACATATCGGATACTCTGGCAGAAATGTACCATCTTACCCAAAAATGTATTGACAAAGGAATTTTTTATGCGTGCTTGTGCGATGTGGAGCTTATGCGCAAAAAACGTGAGCTTTGTGAGGAATGCGAACATAGAACAATGAATCCTTTTGAAACCAAAAAAATTTGGAATGACATGCTTTGTGGGAAATACGAAGAAGGCACAGTTTCTCTGAGGTACAAAGGAGATATGAACCATAACAACGGAGTTATGCGCGATCCAGTCATGTTCAGAATCATCAAAAAACCTCATTGTCTACATGGCACTAAATATTGTGTGTGGCCAAGTTATGATGTTGCAGCAGCATATTCGGATGGAATTGAAGGAATAACCCACAGAGTTCGAGGAAAGGAGTTTGAGCTTCGAGCAGACCTTCAAGTTGAACTACAACAGCACATGGGTTTTAAGCCAACATTAATTATTGAACAAGCGCGCATTAATCTTGTGGGTGTTGAAGCAAGCAAACGTAAAATACGCGAAAAAATTGCGAATAAAGAACTGCAAGGATGGGACGACATTCGTCTCACAACACTAATTGCGCTAAGACGCAGAGGTTACATGCCAGAAGGAATTAAAAATTTTCTTTTCAATATTGGAATTACAAAAAATGAGCGAACTCTCGAATGGGCATCACTTGAAGCAGAAAATCGCAAAATAATTGATCCAATCTCCAACAGATATTTCTTTGTTCAAGATCCAGTTAAAGTAACGATTCATGGCGCAAAAGCAAAAGCGTGTAGCATTCCTCTTCATCCCGAAAAGGAGGAAGCAGGCAGACGAATAATTCATTCTAATGAAGAATTTTATCTCTCAAAACGTGATGTTGCAGAAATCAAACAACACAAAATTTATCGTCTCATGGATTGTTGCAACTTTACCAAGACTACAAAAGGATACAAACTACACTCTCTTGAATTTGCAGAAGTACGAGAGAAAGCACCACAAATTCTGCAGTGGCTTTCGGCAAATGCGGAGGAAAATGAAAAACCAATTGCAGTTAATGTTCTCATGCCTGATGCTTCTATCGTTACTGGGCTCGGAGAATCTGGCTTGCGCAATCTTGAAGTTGGGACTGTTGTTCAACTGGTAAGATTCGGATTTTGCAGACTTGACAAAAAAGAAAAAGACAAGTTGGTGTTTTGGTACACTCACAAATAAGCAATATTGAAGCGGGGCATTGCAGTAAAAGAATTAGACTTCATGGGCGATTGCAATTTTGAATCTGGATAACACTCAGTCTTATAAAACGCGGTCAACGTTCACTTTTTATGACTTCAAATATTGCAGTAGTCTATGTTACGCCTTTTCCCACAACAAGCGCTCTTCTTAACTGCGTAATAGATGGAGGTGTTGAAGCAATACTTTTAGAAACGTATGGTTCAGGAGCAGTGCCGGAAAAAATTGTGCCACAAATTCAAAAGGCAACTTCAAATTTAATTCCTGTGTTTGGCATAAGACAAACATGGAGTAATTGCTGGAGTACAGAGTGGTCAATGCATACAGATCAGATTGCGCCCGGGACGTATCATGCAGAAGTCATAGCAATTGCGGCAGGAATGATTCCGTTACAAAAGGACCTTGTTTGCGAAATGGAAGTTATTGAGGGAATTCAAGAAATCTGTTCAGCACATGTTGATTATTTCAGCAAAATTCGAGAAGTTAGAAGACGTTTCTCAAGTGAACGTTTCAATTTAGTTTTAGACAATGTAAAAGAAAAATATTGTTGAATTCTAAATAAGGGTCATCAGCACAATCGCTCCATTTCCAATTAGCATTGTCATAATAAGTCCTAACAAAAAAGTTGGAACAAAGGGAATTCCTTGCTTGATAAGTACAGTATCTATTTTTCCTTGCCGATGCATTTTCTTAAGCGCTCTGATTTGTTCTGTTGTAACTCCTAAATCTTTTGGTCCACAGATTATTTTTCCAGCAACGATAACATCTCGTTCAATCTAGTCTCCTTCAGTTAGTTGTGCTGGAAGGACATGAACGAGTAATGCAACTTGTTCAACAGCCCGAACTACTATGTACAAAAAGTAAGTAATGAGCGCAACTGTGGGAAGAACGAACATTGATTCAATTAGTACCTGTCCGATGAATGTGAGAAAAAAAGAAGAGAAAAAGAGAAGGGCTAAACTACTAAGTATTGCCGTAATCCAAATTCCGAGTAGGTACGTTCGCATCACGCGTGTTTTTTTCCAAAAAGATTGTATGTTTGGTAGAACCTGTTCGTTGTTCTTCCTCCACAAGTAACCAAGGTAGAACAACCCATAGATTCCTCCTGCGAACAATGAATTAATGATGAATGAGAAAAGTAAGCCATTCAGTGGTAGAGGGGACCCAAGTAGCATACCAATGGCAAGTACCAGTTTCGCATCCCCTCCTCCCCATTGACCAGAATAGTATAGTGCCATACCACCTGCGAGCATGATGGCAAAGCCAAAGAGCCCATCTACCATAAATGTCCAATCTAAATACCAAATACTCGCTCCAATTCTTAAAAACAATGCAAGCGCAAGTACAACATAATTGAGAAGATCAGGAACTTCTCTTGTTTGTAAGTCAGTGATGCTTCCCCACGTGCATAACACTGTAGCAATTGTGAGAATTATTAGTTCAAGCATATCTTTGATTAGTGAAGGGGGTATAAAAACTATGATGATAACGTTCGCAAGGTCGCTACTGCTCACGTTATTGAGCGCCATCTACTCTAAATCACCGTGAACTTTACAGTGAACTTACGAAGCTCAAATCCACAACCTTAAAAAACAGCTTTTTGAAAAGCGAATTCATGTGCGGAATTGTGGGTTATATTGGTTCTCGTGATTCCATTCCAATACTTCTTGATGGTCTTCATCGCGTTGAATATCGAGGATATGATAGCGCAGGCATTTGTGTTCGAATTCCAACTGGACTACAAATCATAAAACGCGCTGGGCGAATTTCAGACTTATCAAAAGTAGTTCCACAATTAACTGCAACACTGGGAATTGGCCATACTCGATGGGCGACACACGGAGAACCAACAGAAATCAATGCGCATCCACATACTGATTGCACTGGACGAATTGCAGTTGTCCATAATGGCATTATAGAGAATTATGCACAACTAAAAGAACAACTCACTTGGGAGGGACATGTGTTCATGTCAGATACTGATACTGAAGTGTTAAGTCATTTAATTGAGAAAGAACTTACAACTGGCGGAACCTCGGGAGATGTTCTAACTGCAGTAAAAAAAGCATTGCTCAAAGTTGATGGAAGTTTTGGTCTTGCAGTTCTTTTCAGTTCTGAGAATCGCATTGTTGCAGCCAGACGAGGCTCGCCAGTTATCTTAGGTATTGGAAAAGAAGAAATGTTTGTTGCTTCAGATGCAGCCGCACTCCTTCCGTATACAAATAATGTAGTTTATCTTGAAGACAACCAACTTGCAGATATTCATGCAAATGATTATACAGTCACTACCCTTCATGGCGGTGCTGCAGAACTTGCGGTTCATCGTCTACAAGTATTAAGGTCAGAAACAGAACGCGGAGGGTTCAAGCATTTCATGCAAAAAGAAATCATGGAACAGCCAGAAGCAATTGCAAATACACTTCGCGGACGCATTACTGAATCTGCAATTAAAATAAGTATACTTGCAAAAGATGTTCAAAGAGTCATTCTCGTTGCATGCGGAAGCGCAAGAAACGCATGCTTGTTCGGTAAACAAATCATTGAAAGTCTTGCTGGAATTTCTACAAGTGTTGAATTCGCATCTGAATTTCGTTACGCAGATCCTGTTCTTTCGTCAAGAACTCTAGTTGTTGCAGTTTCGCAATCTGGAGAAACAGCTGATACACTTGCGGCAATTCGAGAAGCAACAACAAAAGGAAGCCAAACACTTGCAATCGTCAACGTTGTCGGCTCATCAATAAGTCGAGAGGTAGATTCAGGAATTTATTTGCACGCAGGACCAGAAATAAGTGTTGCTTCCACAAAAGCAGTCTCGTGCATGCTCACAAGTTTAGTCCTCCTCGCACTACATCTTTCACCCAACCAAAATGCACGAGTCATCACTGCACTTCACTCTCTTTCAAGTGCTGTGAAAGAAACACTTGCCTGCGCGCCAGTTATGCAACAAGTCGCCGAGTCTATAGCACATTGTACAAGCGCATTTTTTCTTGGAAGAGGACTGCACTCTGCAATCGCATTTGAAGGCGCAATAAAACTCAAAGAAATCTCCTACATTCACGCGGAAGGATTTCCAGCAGCTGAAATGAAACACGGACCAATTGCACTATTACAAAAAGGATTTCCGGTTGTAGTGCTAATTCCAAACGATGAACTGTATTTGAAGAACTTGAGTAGTATTCAAGAATGCAAAGCGCGAGGAGCAGCAATAATTGCGATAACAACACGAGTTAATCCAGAACTAAACAAACTCGCAGAACACGTCATCATCATCCCAGAAATCATCCCAGAACTCCAGCCAATTCTTAGTATGATACCACTGCAACTACTCGCATACTATGTTGCAAGCGCAAAAGGACTTGATGTAGATAAGCCAAGAAATTTAGCGAAGAGTGTGACGGTGGAGTAGAAAAAGACAGGCACTGAAAAAACTTCATTACAAGTAGCAACGAAGAATAAAGAAAGAAATGAAAGACCTTTACTAATTTCTATTCACTACAACTAGCAACAGCGTTTATGCGGGGGGAAGCTTCCCCCCGACAACCCCCCTCACGACGATGATCACGACGACTATTACGACGAATCTCACGACGACGACTTTCACTACGACGACGATTCAACACGAACAAATGACACGAACAGAAAAACACAACAATGTACACTAACAATAAACCACACAAACAGTGAGCAGAAACATACAATCACAATTAGCTAAATAAACAAACGAAAACTCCGAACTCATCAACCTTCATTTCTTCAAAAACAATTCGTAACACAATTCAACATACGTCGCATTCGACCATGTTTGAAGCCAGCAACCTTCACTTGTTAAATGCTCTGCACTGCTTAATTCTCCAGCCACACCTGGAATTCCTAAAGTCATAAGTTCAGCTGTTGAAGCATTTAGAATTTTATCAACGTACTGCTTGTACTTCTTTGGGTTGGTTCTGTGCAAGATTATTGCAGAAAGATTATTTATCCAGAACCAACTATCCCCCCGATGATAACTTTTGTTGTCTTCTCCAGTGTGCTCTTTTGTGAACAAAGGACTCTCCTTTGATATTGTTGCAAAACCACCCCAAGAAAGCCAAAGCTTTGGAAGGACTTCATCAAAACATGATTCCCATTCGTGTAGTGAAAGAATTTCTGGACACGCGTATGCTGCAAGAAAAATGTTAGGACGAATTGTTTTGTCATTCACTCCATCCAAGAGCAGTTTTCCATTCCAAAAATTTTTTCGTATTGACACAATAAGTTCTTGCTCAAGAGGATGATGCGTTCCTGTTAGAAACGCGTATGTTTTGCACGTTGCAAGAACAAGCGCTTGAACTTCAATTCTACATCCCTTTCGCCCATCATCTGCACCAAAACTCGTGTCCGTCCATGTCTCGAGAGCTTCGTTCTTCACAAGCCCGTTTGTTAATGATGAACGAACCCGCGTGAGATATGTGCCTGCATGCTGAATTACAAGTTGCTCTTCTTCATCAGAAAGCAAGTCTTTTTGTGCAAGTTCTCCTAGTCGTAGAAATATCCAACCAGGTGCGTCAATTGCATCAAGTGTTGATGACGTATTTGATTTCATTTTTCCTTGCGAATCTTCTAACATAGATAACAACAGCTTCTTTGCGACAAGCGGTTTATCCATGAGCATGAATGCACGAGCTGAAATTGCAGTGTCTCGCAACCAGAATTGAAAGAACCATGGAAGTCCAGCAGAAAGAGTTGTCTTTTTTGAAAGAGTCATGCGAAGTGCATTTTCTGCACACATCCAAGCAGTTTCGAATGACGAAGGAAGCTGCGCCTCACTCATAAATGCCGCACAAGAAGATTCTGCATCACTACAAACTCGCTCTTTTCTTGCAAACACGTGCTTTGCTGTTTGAATTGCATGAGTTTTATCAGTGCTTGCAGCAACAACAAAACACGTGCCCTTGAGCGTTGCTGCATGATAGACATATCTCTCAAATGGAGGACTGCTTCTTGCACGATCAAACACGCAATCCTGCCTCACCCACGCATTAACCGGCAATGCTTCAAGTGGTTTGCCATGAACTGCAACAAACAATTCATATTCTCCGCCTGCATCTATACCACTTGGTTCCCTTGGATCATTTATTTTACGATAATGAATTACAAGACATTGCTCTTCAGTAGATATGTTATACGTTCTTCCCCAACTTCGATTGTCATAAATTTTTTTACAATCAAGCAGCAGTTGAATCTCACCTTGCTTACTAATTGTGTACACAACTGCATTTGCATCAGTTGGAATAACGTACCTTTCAGCAACTCCCCCAGTACGATTGCGCTCGACACACCACAGTCTGTTCGTTACATGTTCTGCAGTTCCCTCTGGTAAAATTCCTGCAATCACACGGTAGACATTAGATTCCTCGCGAACGAAAAACCCTTCGTACCTGCTCGTATTCTCTCGAATTGCGAGAAAACTACCGTTAGCATTCGTAAGAATAAATCCAGTGGCTGGCTTTGCTTGCGCCACACTTGTGATCGTGCTCATGTTTCTCCTCGATAAAATGCCGCAGCATCCTCTGGACTCACACTCGTTATGACTGTTCCAGTACTAAGTTCAAACCCCGCCCAAGTTGTATTACGCGGCGCAATTTCTATGTAAAGATGCATGTCTTCTTTGCAAGGACTCTCATGCACAAGAAGATTATACGAAGAACTTACCTTGCTAGTTTTCTCAAGAACGATTTTCAAAACTTTCGCAACATCAAGAAGCTCTACAACTGAAAGATCGCACAGAGAACGTACGTGTTTTTTAGGAAAAATCCAGCATTCATAATGAAATCTAGGAGCATACGGAGTAAAGGCAAGCACATGCTCAGTTTCAATTACCCGACGAAGACTACGCCTTTCAACATCAATAATCTGACAGTACGGACACGAAATGAACTTTCTGTATGCAGCAATTTGCTCTTCTACGAACGGCGGAATAGTATTTACTGCCATAACTTGTGAATGACTATGGCTAATACTCGCTCCTGCTTGACCACCATGATTCTTGAATACAGATACGTACTTGATATGTGGAAGTGCGGATAATGTTTTTATTCTATTGCAATATGTTTGAAGCACAAGAAGAATGTGGTCAACAGCAAGTTCACCTAGAGAAACATCATTCTTAGGAGTTTCAATAATCACCTCATGATAACCATAATTTGCGGAAAATTTGAAAAAACGATTGTCAGTTTTCACAAACGGCTGACCTTGCGGTTGAAGAGCAGGAAATTTATTCTCAAACCAACGCAAAAGCCAACTTGAGCCATTTTTTATTCTGCCAATTTCAGGAGGAGTAAGGTGCTCGTTCCCCGGACAAAAAAAACAGGCATCATCATTTTTTACGCGCTGCGAAAGTGCAAGAAGCTGCGGGCGTTTACTTCTACTTGGTGCAAGTACAACCCAGCGATCTAACACGTAATCTTTTCGTAACTCACCCAACACCACACCTCTTTTTAGCACTTAATCGCAGAAGAGACTATTTAAACATTCCGCAGTTGGCAAATGTTTCACAACCTTTAAGTACGCAACACATTTTTTGACGAATCAACAGTACTCTAGACACTCATGGCAGAAATCACTATTTTACTCGCATTTTTTGCAGGAATAGTTTCATTTCTTGCACCGTGCGTACTGCCTCTCATTCCTGGTTATCTTGCTTACCTTGCTGGCGCATCAGTTCACGATGAGCACAAACGAGGAATTATTTTTGTTCATAGTATTTGCTTTGTACTTGGCTTTGCAATCGTATTTTCGCTTCTTGGCGTACTGCTGAACACTGTGCTTGCGAACATTGCATACACAGCACAAATCTGGATTGCACGAATAAGCGGAACACTCATCATATTATTTGGTCTTAGTTTAATAGGTATAATTTCGATTCCGTGGTTTCATTCAGAACACAAAATTAAAGTTCAGAATCTCAACCCGAGTTATTTTCGATCAGTAATTTTTGGAATAGCATTTGGTGCAGGCTGGACACCTTGCGTTGGACCAACACTTGGCGCAATCCTTGGTCTTGCAACTGCAGAACCAGGAAGCGCATTCACATTACTCCTCGCATATTCATTAGGATTGGGAGTTCCTTTTTTAGCTGTAGGACTTCTAACTGAACAAGCAGCAAGAATTATCCAGCAATATTCAGCTGGACTTAACAAATTGCAAAAACTCTTTGGAGTGATACTCATCTTTCTTGGCATATTGGTGTTCACACAGCGAATGGAATTACTCATTAATTGGAACTTCCTCAACAAACTACTCCTACGATAAAACAACCCCCCACCCCATGAAAAAACGAAGAATCATGCAAGCGTTCGTGTTCCTTCTCATAATTACAGGCATCATACTCCTTAGCAAGAATTCAGAGAATAATTCCTCACAATCACTTGTGAAGAACAACTCCACACAAGCATTAGAAAAAGCAAAACAGTATCCTTTAGTCCCCGAAATCCCTGGAGAGCATAATTTCATAAATTCACTTCCATTCAAACTGCAAGATATTGTTGGAAAGAAAATAATACTTGTAGATTTTTGGACATACAGTTGCATTAATTGCCAACGCACAATTCCACAACTTAATGAATGGTACAAAAAATATAGCGATCAAGGACTATTAATATTGGGAGTTCACACGCCAGAATTTGAATTCGAAAAAGACTATGATAATGTTAAGCGCGCAGTTGACAAGTTTGGCATTAAGTATCCCGTAGTTCAAGATAACAACCAAGAAATTTGGAATTCTTTTAGCAACAGATACTGGCCGAGAAAGTACCTTGTCGATATCGACGGCTTTATCGTATATGATCATATTGGTGAAGGCGGATATGAAGAAACTGAAAAAGTAATCCAACTACTTCTAAAAGAACGTGCAGAACGTATGGGAATTGCTCAACTAAAAATGCCAGAATATGCACTCAAAGCATCACTTCCCGGAGAAGTTGGAAGTCCAGAAGTATATTTTGGCTCCTCACGGAATTCATATTTACAGAATGGACCTCGAGGAAAAAGCGGACTTGCAACATTCAGTGCAACAAACAAACCAAAACTTAATTCTCTTTATTTAAATGGAACATGGAATATTACTCCTGAATATGCACAAGCAGGTGAAAAAAGCCAAATCTTATTTACCTACGCTGCAAACGATGTGTACATGGTTGCGAGCAGCAGCATACCACAGAATGCGAATGTAAGACTCTTAGATTCTTCAGGAACATTCATCACAGGAACAGATGTTTTAGATGATGGCACACTCAATATTTCAGAACCACGTCTCTATCATTTGATTCATCAGGATAACGCTGACGTTCACACACTCCAAATCAACGTACCTTCTGGAACTAATGTATTTACCTTTACGTTCGGATAAAGATTCCACAGTTGGCTTTTCTCCTCACAGGAGAATTTTATGACTAACTATTCTTGAATCAGTATTTGCTTCACCTTTCGCACAATGGAGTTTATGAAAATCCCGCAGTTACTTGAAGCATGTTTTTACAACAGCGCGCTTTCCATCGTGAACCGCACAGACCACCTCTGCATTTTCTACACCTCTCCTATGCAGAAAGTCTTCAGGCTTTCCCCCATGCAAAAAGTGAAGAATACTCTTGATAACACTTCCATGCGTAACGATGAGAATACGTTTTGCGGCATTTTCTTTACACACTCCGGTGAAAAAGCGAATTGCTCTTATTTGAAGTTCGCGTAAGCTTTCTCCTCCTGCTTTAGGCTTCCAGTCAATTCCCTCTGCAGTCCACTCTTGCTTGATCTTAGGAATGAGTTTCACAATTTGATCGTGCGTTCGACCTTCAAATATTGGCCTACGAAGTTCACAAAGCTCTTCATCCGCAAAAATCACGTTTCGAGGAACAATACACCTGGCAGTTTGCATTGTACGCAAGGCAGGAGATGCGTACACTCTGTCGAAAGAAATTTTCAGAAATTTTTTTGCGAGAATAACTGCTTGCATTTTTCCCAAACTATTCAGCGGAACACGCCGCATTCCCTGAAATCTTCCAGAAACATTCCATGCGGTTTCTCCATGACGCACAAGATACACTGTTGTTTTTACCATACAGGATTTGAAAAATCCTCTTTACTTTAAATATTCAATACTCTCTCTTCATGTTCTGAAGTATTTCTTTACACGTTTGCTCGGGCGTACTTCTATTCGTGTTTAGAACCAGATCGTAATTCTTCAAATTCAAAAAGTCTGCCTTCTTTCCATAAATGCTCATGAATTGAGATCGCGAAATTTTCATGCGTTTTTTCAGTGTTCTACTCGCTTCTGCAACTGTTTTGTAGACACATTCATCCGGTCGCCTTGCGATTTGCTGTTCTTGAAAAATTCTCTTTGCCGCAATTATTGGAGATACGTTGAGAAATACCTTTAAACTCTTGGGCAAGAAAAACCATGCTATCCAGCCATCCATCACACAATTTCCCTGCTTTGATAATCGTATTGTCATTTCATCAGCAAATTTGTGCAAGGAACAATCTTTGTTCGCACGAGTGTTAAATTCATCAATAGTTATCCCTAATTTTTGTGCAGCTTCACCTCGTGCATCACCTGCTGAAAAACGCTTCCAACCAAGCTTTTTGGCAAGGAGTTTAGCAACTGTGGACTTTCCACTTCCGGGCTTACCACTTATCGTGATGATCATTTGTCACGTAATCAGTTGTAAGTATAAAATCTTTTGTGTAAAAAATCAACAGTTAATCGAAAATTCCAACCATCTTTTTAAGCAACAGTATTTTCTAATAAG
>JAHFPE010000127.1 GCA_023261345.1 Candidatus Woesearchaeota archaeon | reverse complement strand
TAGACAAGTATCAAATGGAGATTTTCTCATTAATGTAAACCAATTCAATCTGGACTTCCACTACAATGGAAAGTTTGATTGGATATAGGTCAAACTTCTCTGGTCTTCATACGTGGAAGAACGGCCACGTTTCATTGGTTAATCAATATTCTGAAAAAGGTGACGAAGATCTACCAGTAAGTGTGATTGGAGAGTACAATAAAGTGCCGTTATCTTGGCTTTCTAATGAATATCCACTCATCTTCCAGAAAATCACTTCTCGAAAATTAAGAGACGTACCAAGACAGATTAGAGAGTTACACATTGGTCTGGGGGGAAAAGGTCCGATCTCATTATTTTCAGAGGAGACATACAAAGTTGACAGGGGTTTACCAATTGGTTGTTCGCATCTTCCAGATTATGCAGGCACAGGAAATGTCTCGTTGGCAGAAATTCTTCCAGACGCAGGTTCGTTATCCCGTTCAGAAATTGATGAGAAATCAGGAAGGATTTCTCCTGCGTAAGATTCCGCTGTGAGCGTATCGCGAACTGCGGAATATTAAGATGTATGTATCTCAACAATATCTCCATCATCAAGCTTTTTTTCAAGGTTTTTGAATTGTTGTCCGGGGAATTTTGCGCTTGCGCCCCAGATACGAACGTATTTGAATTTACGAGTAAAGTCTCGATGGATTTTATCGCAAATCGTTCGTAGTGTAGCTCCTTTTCTTACAATCATTGGTTCTTCCATGTCTGGTTTTTTGTTGATTTCTTTGAGAAATACGCGTAGGAATCCAAGTTTTTTGAAGAGTGCTTCTTTGAGTTGTGGGATGCCTTCTCCTGTCGAAGCACTTACTAGTACGTCGGGTTTTATTGAAGCAACTAATTCTTTTACTTCTTCTTTGTTCAAAAGATCTATTTTGCTAACTACGCTTATTGCTGGTATGTAGCTTCTGTTGTTTTCTACTGCATCAATAAATTCGTCAAGGTCAATGTCATCTCGAATGACGACATGACAATTTTGCAGTTTGAATTCTCTAAGTATTGCCATGAGTCCTTCGTTGCTTACTTTGGTGAGTTTTACTGTTGAGGCAATATCTATTCCTCCTCGCGATCTTCGTACGATTTTGACATCTGGCTGTTTTGCGTTTGCTCGTACGTTTGCCGCAAATAGTTCTTTTTGTAGCGCACCATACTGCTCTGGGCTAAAACTGTCAATGAGAATGAGGATGAGGTCTGCGCTTCGAACTACTGCAAGAACTTCTTTTCCTCTTCCTTTTCCGCTTGCAGCTCCTCGAATTATTCCTGGGACATCAAGGATTTGTATTTTCGCGTGTTTGTATTGTAATACTCCTGGAATACAGTCAAGTGTAGTAAATGCGTATGCTGCAACTTTTGATTGTGTGCCGGTAAGTGAGTTAAGGAGTGTGCTTTTTCCAACGCTTGGAAAACCTAGTATGACTACTGTTGCATCTCCACTTTTTTGTACTGAAAACCCTGCGCTTCCTTTTCCTGTTCCTCGTGAGAGTTCTTGTTTTTCTCGAAGTCGCGCCATTTTCGCCTTAACCATTGCGAAATGGTGTTCTGTTGCTTTGTTGTATTGTGTTCCTCGAAGTTCATCTTCGAGTTCTTTGAGTTGGCTTGTGTAGTCTACCATGAATTCCCCGTTGTAAGAGTGTTGCTACTATCAAGATTTATATACGTAACGGTATGCACCTGTAGTAATGAAGAGATAATCAACTAATAACCAGGAGATAATAACGAGGTAACAAAAATGTTTTCTGATGTTCTTGTGTTGCAGGATCAAGCTGGCCTGTGGCTGAATCTTGGTGCAACTGCTCTTGTCATTTTGCTTGGTGGTTCAGTTCTTGGTAGAATTTCAAGAAATTTGATCAACGCAGCTCTAAAAAAGCTTGAAGTTGATAGAATTACAACTGGTTATGAGTTTTCGATTCGTGAGTTTATTTCTTCATTTGTTGAATTTTTGTTTGATGTTGGCGCATTCTGTTGGGCAATGAGTATCGCGGGACTGCTTATTCCATTGATGTACCTTCTCATGTATGGAGCGGGAATATTAGTTGCAGTAGCAATTCTTTTGTGGTTGCGTGACGCATGTTTAAACCTTGTACACTGGAAACGATTCAAGATGATAGGGAAAGCTGTGAGGTTTAACGACGTAACTGGTGTTTTAAGAAAAAACAGGTCACTATGGCTAACTGTAGAAACAAAGCAGGGGATTATTGAAATCCCATATGTTTGGCTGCGTGCAAATATGAAGGATAGCCGCTAAGTAATTATGTGTACACCAAATTCGCTAAAAAATTAGAAGCTATAGTTTTATATAGTGATTCTCTTAAAAGTTCTAGAATGGTAAATTCGGGTGCGCTAAATAAAACAGTATTCTTATTGCTCTGTCTTGCCACACTTGTTTTGTTCGCTAGTTGTGTTCCAACACAAGTTGCTTGTCCAGCAAAATACCTTCAATTGGGAAGCGGATGTTGTCTTGATAAGAATAATAACACGATTTGTGATGCAGATGAGAAAAGTGCAGTTGCGTTAGGTGGTTGTGGCATGGATTTTTTATCTTCCGCAACTTGTGAAGCACCTAACCTTAAAGTAGGTTCTAGATGTTGCCCTGATGAAGATAACAACAAGATTTGTGATGATGATGATCTTCGAAGTGGCATCACATGTGAAAAACCATACCTCAAAATGGGCATGGACTGCTGTTTAGATAAGAACTCAAATGGGTTATGTGATTACGATGAACAAGATGTGACCTGTAACAAGCCATACATCAAAGTGGGACTCTCCTGTTGTCCTGACAAAAACGATAATGGAATATGCGACTATGATGAAATTCAAAGTTTTTGCAAAAAGCCGTACATTTCATCAGACTCGTTCGGAAGCTGTTGTTTAGATAAGAATGACAATAAAGTTTGTGATAATATCGAAGCGATTAAACAGTAACGTCGAAATGAAAAAATCACTCACCTAAGTAAACGATCGATCAGGTGCAAACGCGCAATCTCGTGAATGTTTCAGAGAAGAATTTTTAGTATATCTACGATTCTGTTGCTGTATCCCCATTCGTTATCATACCATGCTGACACGCTAACAAGTGTTCCTTCAATTACTTTTGTTTCCATGCTATCAAACACGCAACTGTGAGGATTTTTGATAATGTCTCGTGAAACAAGTGGCTCATCACTGTATTCAAGAATTCCTTGTAGATGATACTTGCTAACTTCCTTAAATAACCAGTTTATTTTTTCTACAGTTGCTGGTTTTTTGATTTCGCACGTGAAGTTCACAATACTCCCATCTGGTGTCGGCACGCGCCATGCAAATCCGTCGAGTTTTCCTTTGAGTTCTGGAATGACTTCTGCAACTGCTTTTGCTGCACCTGTATTAGTT
>JAHFPE010000126.1 GCA_023261345.1 Candidatus Woesearchaeota archaeon | reverse complement strand
TTGCTCAAAATCATTCATTGCTTTGAATATTGAAGCAACAAACGCGTCTTGATATTCCTTTGTTGTTGAAGGAAACGTACCGCCCATAATTATTATTTCAGCTTTTTGTGGGCACTGACCGAGCACTGTATACTGTTCAAGACGATTCGAAACTTGCAAATATGCATCATAATCATTACGCATTCCACGTAGTGTTGCAGGTTCATGTCCAGTATAGCTTTGAGGAACATCACCAAAATAACTACCGATTCCCCCAGGACAAAACGTGCACTTACCGTGAGGGCATCTCGCAGGAGCCGTCATTACTGCAATTGGACTTACGCCTGATTGTGTTCGTACTGGCTTTGTGATGATATTAAGTTTCGGAATATCTTCTTGTTTTGCATGCAAAAGAAGTTGAATATCAGAAGGTATGACATCCAAACGATACTTTAGGCAGAGTTCTTTTTTCTTTGCATCCGCCTTTTTCTTCGTTAGAGGATCCTTCAGAAGAGCAGTGATCATTTCAGAATAAAAAGTTTCATTCGATGATTCTCGAACTGGCTGAATGAATAGTTCTTCCATACGGTTATTCTGTTCCTTATGTGTTTTAATACTTAACGTTAAGATTTACGAGTTCGCAAACGTTTGCGAATTCACTGCGGGGCATTCAGCAAACGTTAGACTGACGCTCTGAGAGTGGTAGTAGTGTAAGATTCTGCCGTGAGTCGCAACGAACTGCGGAACCTTTGCTCACCCAGTAAATGTTATAACTGCAGAATGTTTATAAACAAATACGATCACTGAAGATCTATGCAGTTCTGTTTGGACAAATATTTTGATAGTGAAACAATGAGTGTTCACCTTCGAGAAGGCACTCTTGCAATGGCAAAAAAAGGAGTGCCGGGGAAATGGAGATTTGTTCCTGTTTCGAATGAGGAATTAACATCTGATCTTCTTGAATCGCTTAGCGAAGAAATTCTAGATGTTGCACACCACAACAGTGAAAGTTTTGTTGATATTGATCGTCCGGGAAGCACAATTGCACAGGTTGGAAGATACAGAATAGTCATTGTACGCCCGCCACTTTCTGATGGGTGGGAAATAACTGCAGTACGACCGGTTAAAACTCTAGCACTACAAGAATATTCCATGAGCGAAAAACTTAGGTCCCGTATTGCTGAACAAGCAGAAGGCATTCTCATTGCTGGCGCACCAGGAATGGGAAAAAGCACATTCTCACAAGCACTTGCGACGTATTTTGCTGAACAAGGAAAAATTGTAAAGACAATCGAAGCGCCCCGCGACCTAGTTGTTCCAAACAGCATAACACAACTCGCACTCAACAGAGGAACTCCAGAAGAAATTCATGACATACTTTTACTTAGTAGACCAGACTATTCACTTTTTGATGAAATGCGCAACCCACAAGACTTTAGCCTGTTTGCTGATCTGCGCCTTGCAGGCATTGGACTTGTCGGAGTAGTTCACGGTACAGACCCGCTTGATGCAATCCAACGATTCATTGGAAAACTAGACTTAGGAATGATTCCTCATGTCATAGACACAGTTGTATTCATAAAAAATGGAACAATCGCAAGCGTTCTTAGTATTTCAATGATTGTTAAAGTCCCATCAGGCATGAATGAAGCTGATTTAGCACGTCCAGTTGTCGTCATAAGCGACTTTGAAACAGGAAAAGCATACTCTGAAGTCTACACCTACGGAGAAGAAACTGTTGTGGTGCCAGTTGAAGAAAGCCACCAAAGCCCTGTGCGTAAACTTGCAGCAGAGACCATTACGCGCGTTGTACAAAAATACACAGATTCTGTAGAAGTAGATGTCATTAGTGATAACAAAGCAGTTGTTCGCGTGCCACAACATTGCATTGCCCAACTCATTGGAAAAGAAGGTAGAACAGTGCAAAAACTCGAAGAACAAGTAGGCATGAGTATTGATGTGCAAGAATTAACCTCCACCGCAAATTCATCCTCAGGAACGATATCTTCAAGAGCAGACTCTCATAATGAAAAGCAACGAGGACGAGAATTATCATATCAAACACAATCCGCAGGCAATCGGATTGACTTGTTTGTTGCAGAACCACACGACAACGATGTACACTTATACATCAAAAACGACTACATCGCAACATTCAAAATCGGAAAAAAAGGAGTTATTAGAATCAGAAAAGACAACAAACTGGGAAAGGTAGTTATGGACGCAATGCACAAAGGCGAAGCAATACGAATTTTAACTGAGTAGAATTTTAACAGACTAGAAACTGAATGAGAACGAGTGACTTAGAAATCTCGCAACGGGCGTAAGATCTCCATAGGGTCCCAATGTTATCTCAAGAAAAAACGCCGTGTGATGCGAGAAGAGGCATTTATTTCAAAAGGTATACGTATTAGAAAAAATTTCTCTACAACTGGCAACTAACAATCAAATGAAAGACCTCATTTACTTCTCTTTACTGCATCCTCTTACTACAACTAGCCATGAACGTTTATGCGGGTGGAAGCGTCCCCCCGATAACCCCCCTCACGAAGAACTGCTCTTGAATACGCGTAGGCATCTCACCAAGTAGTTCCGCAAAGGAGCTGCGCAAGAAGATAACAAGCTACTTTTCTTTATCATCAAAGTATTTTGCTTTTCACCCAAACCAGCTTCCAATCCACCACAATACGCTTTCCCACCAGGCAGCATTCACGTTCAGTTCCAGTTCTTTTTGCGTTGCGTATTCTTTTCCGTTTTCATCACGCCACGTCGCTTTGATTGTTAGTGTTCGCTCTCCAGGACCAATACTTTGTCCGTTCATTTCTACTTCATAAACGCTTGCTTTGAACGGGTCAGAAATCCAACTCAGATTCGTTGGCTCAAGTGCGACTCGAACGCGTAATGGAATGCTGTTGGAGGATTGTTCTAACTGCCAAGAAATTTTGAATGTATCAGCAAGTTGTAGATTTGAGGGTGCAATGATTTTTTCTACAGAAATACTTGGAATGTCCCTCATGTCCACACTCACTGGAACAGCAATTTTTCCCAAGCGAACAAGAAATGTCTGATTGCCGGGCGCGGTATATTGTAGTGGAAAAATATAAGTTGAAATTAACTGAGTAACTTGTTTGCACATCTCCAGCAAACAAAGCTTCTCTGCACTTTTTTGTATGGT
This sequence comes from Candidatus Woesearchaeota archaeon, assembly GCA_023261345.1. Taxonomy (GTDB): domain Archaea; phylum Nanobdellota; class Nanobdellia; order Woesearchaeales; family ARS49; genus JAHFOI01. Next base: position 265 of record JAHFPE010000126.1, on the reverse strand, counting down.
CAAACACGAAATTGTTGTTTCATCATAAGGATACATCCATGCACGTGAAGAAGTACAAGATAACTTACCACTTGCAGACTCAACATGAGAAGCTTCTATAACTGAAGAAATACTATCCAACGCGTACACTGGCGAATCATGACTTACGAGAAATGAAGAAGCGCCAGTAAGATTACTTTGGGTTCCAGCGAGCACTGGAAGCGTGTACAAAAATGAGGGGTTTAAATCACTTCTGACACGCACTTTCCAACTTAACTTCTTTGAC
>JAHFPE010000125.1 GCA_023261345.1 Candidatus Woesearchaeota archaeon | reverse complement strand
CTATTTCCTGTTGGGTCTTCAATTGTTATTGTGAGTGGTTCTTTGCCTTGTAAGATATGTTCGATGCGCGTTAGCATTTTATTTGCATTTTCAATCTCTTCATCTTCTGAGCTAGATTTTTTGAGGAGTTCAATGTGCTGTTTCATCCGCACAATTATCCCTTCTGTGTTCGTGATGTAACCATCGCTAACTGTGCCTGGCTCCACACTTCCAAGACCTTCAAGAATGAGTGTTGCTTCACTACTTTTAACCACCCGCGCATTAAGATCATCTCTTGTACGAACCGTAAAAACGTACCTTGCAGGTTCGTGAATATCTGCAGCTTCGACATCTGACTTATGATAATTACATGACGAACAATGCATGGAAAACAAGAAAAGTATCCCGAAAAATGGAACGTCAGATTCCCCTTCAGTAAGTGTGAGAGTATTTTTGTTACAAAATGGACAAGGCTGCCCAGTTAATGACATTGGCGCTTTGTCCTTTACACCAACCTTCGCAAGCGGTTCTTTTTCAGTTTTGTTCATGAGATTCTACCCTTGAATTACCGTATTCACTCCCAGAATACTCATCTGAAGCGCTTTTGTGTTTAAATAAGTTGTGAAGTTTCTCGAATTCGCTTGCGCAAAATGATAAAAATAATTTCACACACTCTGAGTATTTCTGGCCAAGAATACTTAAATTTTACGTAGCACGCGATTAATCACTTCTCATCAATCAATTTGCTATATTTTTCTTTAGTGAGTGCATTTAGGAAAAATGATTCGGCCTGTTCTTCTCTGCCAAATCGTATTTCGGGCCCAATACGTGGATGTATAAAAATTTTTGTTGCAGAACGCACGTGCACATCATGCGAAAGATTCAGTAGTATGCCTTGGTAAGAACCCTTATCTTTGTGAGAATGAACTCGATAATAACCAGTTTGAAGATCGGGATGTGGGTACTGAGTTATAAGATGATAGTCGCGTTTGGTCCGATATTCTAATTCTGTGACCTTTTCTAACTTGATATTAAGCGACACAATGTCTATCTATTGTTCTCTATCGCGTTACCAAGAACGCAGATCTAAATTTATTTCTGAATCTGAACGTAAGAAAACTTTCCAGCGGTTCCCAAGAGTCCACGTATACTCATGATCTGCCCAAACTAACAAGCCAACTTTCAATAGATACGTATTCATGCAAGCTTGATTTTATTAACATTTATGGTTTTTGATGGTGGCAGGAACCACTACATTTCCTAGTAGTGGATGAAACTTTTGAGCGATGGCACGAATAGTTGACATGGACACTACACGTGATGTTCCTTTTTATACCTGCGCCAGTTTCCCTAATTGATGACCAGACGTTTATCCATTCAATCGCCTTTGATTTGTATAGAACGATCCAACATTCATGGACGAGGAGTGTTTTCGTTGTGTAATATTGCAAAAGATACAAAAATCATAGAATATACTGGAGAGAAAATCACGAGTAAGGAAGGGGATAGGAGACATCAACTTCAAGAGCGCAAAGGAGTTTTTTATGTCTTTAAATTAAACCAAAAGTGGGACATTGATGGCTCTAAGGGAGGGGATGCGAGATTAATTAATCATAGTTGCAATCCAAATTGTGAGTACATGATAACACAGGGTAAAATTTGGATTCGCGCATTAAGAAACATTAGAACGGGAGAAGAATTAACGTATAACTACTTTGTTACAGAACAAGGAAGAAATCCTTGCAAGTGTGGCGCCAAACATTGTAAAGGCGCGATGTGAATAGCACCTCTTTTCTTGTCGATTTAGTTCATATCGCGTTCTTTACTGCGGCAATTGCAACTTTAACTTGATTGTTTGTTGGTTCAGCAGTTGTAATGCGCTGAAGCCATAGTCCTGGTGTTGCTGCAATTTCAGTAAGTCCAGTTGCGTGCTTACTACTTAGTTTAATGAATTCGTAAGAAATTCCTGCAATAAGCGGAAGTGCAAGAACGCGAAGAAGCACGTTAAAGTACCACGAATCGAATTTGACGAGAGCAAAAAGAAGAATGCTCATCAGAAACACAATTAATACAAGTGATGTTCCGCACCTGTGATGAAGCGGAGAGAACTGTTGAACGTTCTTTACTGTAAGAGGTTTTCCTGCTTCGTAACAATGAATTGCCTTGTGTTCTGCACCATGATACTGAAACGTGCGCCGGATATCTGGAACACATCTTAGAATTGAAACATATGCAACAAATACTGCAACGCGAATGACGCCGTCGACAAGTGAGAATACTATTCCGGGTTTTGAGATAAGTAATTGGGTGAGAAGATACGGCAGTCCCACAAAAAGAATTGATGCAAGAAACACTGCTGCAAATACTGATAAAAGTAACGAAAATTTATTGAGTGAATTTTCGTTTTCATTCTTTTTTCTCACTTCTTTTTCAGTATCTTCTGCACTCCATGCAAGCGCTTGAACTCCAATCCAAATCATTTCAGCAAGAATGATTGCTCCTCGAATGAATGGCGTACCAAGAATCGAATGGCGCTTTGTCCATGACACGTAATTTTTTGCGTGAATACGAATTCCTTTTTTTGTTGCAGATGCCATGCTCACGCGTGTGTGTGTTTTTATGAGAACTCCGTCTATGAGCGCTTGGCCACCAATTGTTCGGGGCTCGCTCGACATTTGGAAAATGAGGAAGTAAATGGTATATAAAACCTCTGGTTTGGAAAAACGAGTTGGGAATACAAATGGTAAGAAGGGAACTTTTTGATATCGCCGTTCGCCGTAACCTATCGCGAAGTCGTTCATCTACTTGCGCGCTCACTTCGACATACGTTAAGCTTAAATGTTCTACGTTGGCATTCCTCACCTATGGGTTTTTTCAGAAAAACAGCCGCGTTAGTTGTCATTAGCTTGAAAGAAACAATGCGCTGGCGAATTGTAATGATGCTATCTCTTCTCACAGGCCCGATGTACATGATAGTTTCGTACGTTATTTGGGCTGCAATTTATTCAGTGAATACGCAAGGAATTATTGGAGGATACACATTTAGCGACATAGTAACATATTACGTTATGGGAACTCTCACGTTCTACCTAATTTATGATGCTGTTGACGATGACCTTGAAGAAGACATTATGGAAGGTAAACTAACGATGTATTTGCTCAAACCCTATCATTATTTGTGGTATCACATGGTTTACAAACTAAGCCACAGAAGCATCGCATTTTTGATAGAATTTATTCCAGTTATTCTCATTGCAGGAGAAATTTTTGGATTCAAACAATTTCAAAACATACATATCTTAAATTACGCTGCTGCAGTTGTAATTGCGTTTTTCACATCTTTTTTTCTTCATGCGCTCATTGGCATGTTGGCTTTCTGGTTTTACAAAATCAATGGCATAAAATGGCTTTATCGCATACTTGTTCGGCTCTTGCAAGGAAGTCTTATGCCACTGTCAATTATGCCGCTTCTTGTACAAAAAGTTCTGTT
>JAHFPE010000124.1 GCA_023261345.1 Candidatus Woesearchaeota archaeon | reverse complement strand
ATAGAGTTAGTGGGAGTTTTTGTTTTTTATTCTTCATTGCTAGTTGTAATCAAGAGAATGAGTTTTGTGAGCGGATCCGAGTTTTCTACAGAACCAAATATTCAACAAACGTTTATAAGATCATTCACATCTTCAGAACATATGGGCCTGTAGCTCAGCTTGGATAGAGCGGCAGCCTTCTATGAAATAGCACGAAAGACTACACGTTTCAAGTGCAATTCAAAGAGAGCTGAAGGTCGTGGGTTCAAATCCCATCAGGCCCGTTAGGCTGATAGAAGATTGAGCAGGGCGAAGTCTTCTTGTGAGTCTTCGCTTCCAGATGGCGGATATCTGGTCCAAATCCCATCAGGCCCGTCCCATTTTGAAGTTCGCGTATATGTTCACCGCAGAATGTTATCAAATACTAAAACGCCAATGAAAACATTACGATTTGAGAATTCGTTAAGAGAATTGATTCTTGCAGGAACAAAAACAACGACGTGGCGTTTGAATGATGAAAAGGATATTTCTGTGAATGATACTCTTTCGTTTCTTGATAAAAACGGTAACCAGTTTGCTCTTGCCAAAGTTTGTGAAGTTCGCCTGAAAACATTTGGAAGGTTAAATACTTCTGACAAAGAAGGATATGAATCTTTTTCTTCAGATGAATAAATGTATGCTACGTTTTCAAGATATTACCGAAGAAAGTTGAATTCCAACGAGGGTATTAAGGTAATTAAGTTTCAATTACTGCACTAAATCGCCTCTCTTATTATAACAGCAAGCAAGGGGTTATTCTTGCAGATCTTTGAATTATAATAGTCGAGAAATCCTGCTTTTTTTATTTTTAACTTGTAATATTCTGTCCAAGATTTCATGATGTACTCGAAGAAGTGTTGAGCTTTAAAATCCTTCCTAGTGAATCAAATGTGCATTACCTCTCTAATTTTAACGTATCACGCCACGCCAAGACAGGCAGGTTTGTACTGTACAAGTGTTGTGTCAAACCTTCTTCCTTTGAAGTATTCTTCTACGAGATTTGTTCCGCCAATTGCTGCATGTAAGATTGCTTTTTGTGCATGTTCAATGTCGTTTTTGTATGCAAAGACGTGAATTCCTCTGCTTTTTAGCGCGTCTTCGATTTCTTCTTTTGATCTATATCGAATTCCATCTCTTGCATTAAGTGCTGATTCAAGAATGAATCTTGGAGTTTTTGTCATGTACTCGAACAAATTTGGTTTTGAAGCGAACATCTCTGGTTCTCCCATGACGTTTGATGCTCCTGTTTTAAGTGTTCGTAGTCTTAAGAGTGCATGAGAAACTCCTCGCTCAATTCCTTCGGCAGCTGAAACGTCAGGCAGCTGCACTGTTCCATAGATGACTAATCCATGAAGAAGATGTTGACGCGGATCATGACAAAGTCGAATATATTTTGGGAATACGTCTTCTTCAATGAGTTGCATACTTATTGGTTTTCCATCAGTGTGTAGAATATCCTTTTCGGTTCGTTTATCATACCCAACACGATTGTACATGTCTTTGAGAGTCCCTTTTTTGAGTACAACAAAATTGTCATAGTCTGAGTGTTTTTTCGTTGCTCGTGCAGAAGAGCCATATACCATGATACCAACCACATTCTCCCTTCCACATAATTCACGCAGACGATCAATGTAGCTAAACTTTTGTACATCTTGTGCACTAAGTTTTGCTGTTTTTGTAACAAGAGGAACTTCTTGCGCCCAAATTGGAAGGTCTGCGAACAAACTTGCCGTTTTGAGTTTGACATCAACAAGAATTGCTTCTAGATTATTTTGTGCAAGCAAATCATCTGAAACATCTGTATATCCTGTAATTCCAAGAACCTGTAACAAACGTAGCAGTCTGCGGTATGAGTGTACTTTGCTTTCAACAGTTCCTACATCTCTTTTTCCTTGAATGATGCTTGCGTCAAGAGTTGAGAATTTATTGACGAGGACAGATTGTACTTGGAACGCAAGCCGTGCATCTTTATGTTCATCATTGTTAGAATAACCAAACGTTTTTGCAATGTGGTGATAAAGTGAGGGGGAATATTCTCGAAGTAGCTCAACTTCGTTAGGTGTGATGACGTAAATCATTTTTTCAGAAGATGCATCAGCTAAATGTCGCCGAAGTATCTCTTCTGTAATGTGGTCCTCGATGCGTGTTTCTACTGTGACGTCTTTCATTACTATTGGCATTGTATTACGAAGAAATGTACTTCTTCACTCCTGAATGTAGGTTTGATTTTTTGAATTGTTTATAAAACTAATGGATTGTGGCGGTTGCAAAAATTAGTCAAGCCATGCTTTTTCTTTGATTTTCTCAGGCAAATATTTTTCTGAAATAAACGTGATTCCTCGTGAACTAAGTGCCTGAATTTCTGCTTTTGCGCCAAAGGACTTCATCATTTGGAATTGGCGTTGCCATGCTTTATTTTTCTTGAACCAATCATAATCCGCAAGTTGTTTGATGCGTGTGCTGTCAACGTCCTTGAACTTGATTAAGTGTTTATGCAGTCCATATTTTTCGATGTCATCTGCGGTTATTCCAAGGAATTTTGCTTCTGGTAGTGCTAAGCTTTCTGAGATGTGTGCTAAATTTATTGAGCCAAACTTAAGAACTGAATAAATGTAAAATCCCCACGGGTCAAAGTCTGCAAGAACGTACACTGGTAATTTGTGTTCTGAATTGAGTCGCTGGAGGAGTCTACGTATTCCTCGTGTTGTTTGTCCTTGTGAACACATGATGATGCAATCGTGTTTGTCCCAGAATCGATCCTCATGCAGGCGTTCCCATACTGCTGCTTTTTCCATGTACAAAACGTATTTTGCACTTACTTTGCTGAATGTGATTTCTTCGACATTTGATGGTACGCTCCATCCGCCTGATCCAAGCTTACTCCAATCGATCGTGTCACCTTTGTCTTCTACAATTACTCGTCCTGCAACACTGCCGTTTTTGTTTGCGTTAATATTAAGTTGTTCTCGTGAAAATTCCGTGACTAATTCAAGATCTTCAATTGCTTTGTCTGTTTCTGTTTGTTCATCAACAAGATTAGTGTTTGTTCCTGGTAGAGTGCGCTTTGCCATGTAAAACACATCTCTAAGTGATGCATGTTTTGCAAGGTCAAGGAGTTGCTTTGATACTTTTGCAACTTCAAGGGTTTGCACGAATTTTTTGACGTGCCCAACATTGAAAAAGAGACGTTCTGCTGATTTATTTCCCAGCTGAAGTGTTTTGGTTTTTTCATTGTATTGCACATTGCTTAATGCACGAACTGGTATGTCTATTTTGAGTTGGCTTCCTTTGTGTACTTGTTCAACTAGTTCTTTGCCAAAGTCTTGTAGTTTTTTGGCGGGGTTGGGCTGTGTCATTCGTCATCACTCTCTTGGCTTCCTAGTTTTATGTTGTCTGTTTCATCTTGTGCTTCTCGTTTGCTTACAACTGCTGTGTTTTGTCGAATGAATTCTTTGTTTTTGGCTAG
>JAHFPE010000123.1 GCA_023261345.1 Candidatus Woesearchaeota archaeon | reverse complement strand
ATAAAAATCGCACTTGGACTTGAATGTAATATCGCAACAACAATGCAATTCTCACGCAAAACATACTTTTATCCTGACCTTGCAAAAAACTATCAAATCACACAATACGAAAGCCCACTTGGAACAAACGGAAAAATAATACTTAATTCTGGAAAGATCATACGCATCAGAAGAGTACATGTAGAAGAAGATCCTGCTGGACTAATACACACGGAAAACTTTTCTCTTGCTGACTACAACAGAAGTGGAATTCCTCTTGTTGAAATCGTCACAGAACCAGATATGCACACGGCAGAAGAAGCGCGAGAATTCCTGAAAAAACTTAGTGCAATACTCACGTATCTTGAGGTACGAACAGATTGGTGTGTCATGAAAGCAGATGTAAACGTCTCAATCAAAGAACGCGGGTTTACAAGAGTAGAAATCAAAAACGTAAATGGACTTAAAGAGGTTGAGGAAGCAATCAAATACGAAATAAGACGACAAGAGGCAAGCGACGTTAATCAAGAAACACGACAATGGGATGCAGCACGCGCAATCACAATATCATTACGCAGCAAAGAAACAGAAGCAGATTACGGCTACATCATAGACCCAGACATACCAACAATAACAATTTCAAACGAATGGAAAGAGCAGATTCAGAAATCAATTCCAGAATTAGGCGCGAAAAAAACGCAGCGATTCATACAACAGTTCAAACTAGACAAAAATGATGCTGCAATACTCGCAAGCGACCCTGCACTCGCAACGCTCCTTGAGACATTAGCTAGTAGGCACGAACCAGTTCTTATTGCAAGGTGGCTCCGGCGCGATGTATTACGCATCCTTAACGCCAGCGATACAAAACAAAACACAGTAACTGACGAGAATAATGAACTAGAACAAACTATACTACAACAACCGGTAAAAGAAAAAACTGCAAAGGACATCAACCAAGAACACCTTAGCGAATTATTCACGCTTCTAGAACAAAAAAAGATAAGCGATAAAACCGCACAAGAAATCATGCCGCTTATACTCAATGAGAATATTTCTCCAATCACGTATGTTAAAGAAAAAAAGTTGGAAATTGTAAATGATGACCTCCTCCTTACCAGCATAGCACAAGATGTAATTAAAGAACAACAACAAGCAGTCATTGACTTACGAAATGGACGCCCAGAAGCGTTTGAATTCTTAGTTGGACAAATCATGCGAAAAACAAAAGGAAAAGCAGCACCTGAATCTTCACGAAAAGCACTACGAGACGTACTAGAAAAATAAAAATTTTGATACAGACGTATAGCAAATTCGATAAAGTTTGAAACTTTTCTGCAGCATTTTGCCTTTTCGACTGCAATTTTCCATAATAGCAAAAAACACTAAAGTTCATTAATTAATGTGGTTTTCTTTTATTACAGAAGGCAGAAAGTTATTTATGCAAATTTTTATTTTCTAAAAAGAAAACGTTGTACAAAAAGAAAAGCCGCGCAATCTTTTTAAATAACTCTCTAATTTTATAATTATGAGTGAGGATGACGCAAGTGTGGATCTAGAAAAAACAGTTCTTATTGCTCTTTCTAATTCCGCGAACGGGCAATATGTTGAATATATTGCCCAACAACTAGGATATTCCTCACAAATACTATCTACGCCTGCTGAAATTCTTGCAGAAATAGATTCACTCGAAGAAAAACGAGCAAACTACAAAATAGTCCTGGATGCCACATTAGGAGGTGGCCATGTGGACGACATTAGGTTTGCGGTCAGCACAAGAGACAAACTCGTCGCACTTGGAAAAGACCTCACAAGTGTCTTACTTGCAGTAACTCAATATTCTGAAGCGAAAGCTAAATGCGAACGAGCAACCCCGGGAATTCCTTGTCTTCTCGGCTACAGAAATGATCAAGACTTCATACAATTCTTAGGCTAAAATTCGGCAGTAATATTCCCTGGGGTGGTAGAGCATTTACTAACGTGATCAGCAGTTAATGCGGCGTAATGTACGTATACGAATTCATCTAGGAATAGTTCTCCTGCGCCACATGATGATTCCAATAAGAACACCGTTCATTACGAACGCTTCCACAGGATAAAAGTATGTGGTTAAGGAATAACTCGAAAGGGCAAAAAAAGCACACACCATTCGTAACTCAGCAACAGACCACGACAAAAGAGACTCGGATTTCGGAGAATTCCATGTCTTTCGTAGTGTAGGAAAAATAGCCCAAATGTCAATACATGCCGCAAAAAAAACTGACAAAAAAGGATCCTTAAAGATAACCCAGGGAATAATGCACAAAAACGCGAGCACCAATGCAACCCTATCTGAAAAAGTAATATCGGTTGTTCCATATTTAGTGCACAATATTACGATTCCATAAGTCAGTACAGCTGCAACACCTGTAGGCCAAGACCCTGGCCCTCCTCCAGAAAGGTATTGCCCAAGAAAAATTATGGATTCTACAACAGCCCAGACAAGTCGTGTGTACAAATGCGGCCTAGTTTTACCTCTTAGAATAGAAATGTAATAAATGATACCGCTTGCAAGACCTAAAATGACGGCAATGCTACCGAGTATCAGTTTTGTGTCCATATTCTCTAAAAAATAAATCGTCAGATATTTATAAACAATCCTAATCTTCCTTGTTCATTTAGTTTTATCATTCGCTTAAGTGTAAGAATAAGAGCAGGAACTTCTTTTCTGACAGCGAGCGCTTCTTCAATTCCAATTGTTTCACCATAATAATTCACACCATTTCTTAATTTTCGTAAGCGATCAAACTTTTCTGCAAGGCGTACGTTTCCTATCAATTCCTTAAGAAATGCAGTAAACGCTTCTTGCGAATACACTTTATAGCCTCGAAGAGCGCACACTGCTTCACACACCTGGCGCAACGCTTCATAATAAATAATCAAAACTTGCGATGCGTTATCCTCAGTTATAGATTGCGTGTTTCCGAACACGATTCCTTTTTTGCTCATCTCAAGGAGTGACTTCGCTAGCGCGCAATCCGGCTGCGCAGCCCTTACTTTGCCAGAACGCACAAAATCAGCGAACACTAAAAAACCTCCCAAAAACCATGCAAGCGAATTCCATTCACAATATTGTTAAGCAAATGAGGATTCGTTTTGCGAAGTTTAACAATATCATCTGGCGTACAAACCACCAATTGGATAGTTGTACGAAGCTGTTTCTCATAGAGAGATACATCGACGGAGCGTTTTGTTGCAGTGAGAACAAATATGTCTATGTCACTCTCGGAAGTGTTTTCACCTTTTGCGAATGAACCAAACAAAAAGACCGCAAGTGGTTCTCGAAGCTCGCGTACAAGAAATTGCACTAAACCTGCTTCACGAATACGCTCTATGTTCCAACTTGTTTTCAGAGAGCGAAATTGGAGAGACTCAGCTGGACTGTAAAGAAGTAAATTTCTCTCATTGCGATACGAAAGAATGCCTTGCTTGTAAAATTGACGTAAATATTTGGATGAAGTTGCTGGAGTGATTCCTTGCAACCTAGCATGTTCACGCACATTTATTTCGCGATTTGT
>JAHFPE010000122.1 GCA_023261345.1 Candidatus Woesearchaeota archaeon | reverse complement strand
CCTGTTCAACAATTGCGCGATGATGCCGCCAAACTCGAAGCAAGACAATCCCGCGTTCGTGATATGATCGCAGAAAATATGGCAGTAAAAAAAGTGCTTGAAAACCGCGCATCAATTGGAGAAGTGCACGGTACAGTTGCTGAGCTTGGAACTACAGATCCAAGGTATACTGTTGCTCTTGAAGTTGCAGCAGCACAAAAACTTCAGAGTGTTGTGGTGAGTGATGATAAAACAGCTGCAAATGCAATTAAATTTCTCAAAAAAGGGCAGTTTGGTGTTGCAACATTTTTGCCAATGAATAAAATGCGACAGCCAACGACGAGCACAACAGGAAAGGAGTTGCTCAAAGAAAAGGGAGTTCATGGTCTTGCTATTGATCTTATTGATTATGATCCGAAATTTCGAGGTGTCTTCCATCATGTGTTTGGAAGCACCCTTGTCGTCGATACTATAGATACAGCAAGAAAAATTGGCATTGGCACATCTCGAATGGTATCACTTGATGGTGATTTAGCTGAAAACAGCGGTGCAATGATCGGTGGCTTCAGACATAAACGCGCAGGATCATTCAAAGAAAAAGGAGTTGCGGATGATCTTGCAAAAAAACAAGGAGAAATAGCAGAGCTTGAGGATAAAGTTTCCCGTCTTGAAGCAAGTAGAGAACATGCAGAACAAGAAATTACAACGTTGCGTGAAAAGAAAGCAGAATTAGAAGGAGAAATCATTAAAGGAGAGCATTCTCTACACATCAACACAACAGATCTTGATATTAATGAAAAAACAAAAGAAGAACTCATCCAAAAACAAAAAGAAATTGACGTTGAACTTGCGGCACTAGATGATACGATTGCAACAAAAACGTCTGACCTTTTGAAATTAAAAGACGAAAAACAAAAGTTGCGAGAGGACATGACGCAACTTCGCAACCCTCGAGTTCTGGCTGAATTAAACGCCTACGAACAAAAACGCCAAGAACTCGCAGTGCAAGTTGTGAGACTAGAAACAGAAGCAAAAAACATGAGTGAGCAAGCAGCACAAGCACGAACTGAGCTAGGACGCACAAAATCTCTCATCGAGCAACTTCGTTCTGAAGAAGCAGAGACAAGAAAGGAATTTGAACAACTAGACAAGCGTGTAAACGAACAAGAAAAAGAAGCAACATCAAAAGACGCGGCATTACAAGAATTCTATGCACAGTTCAAACAACTCTTTGAAGAACGAAGCAAACACGAATCAGTAATCCTTTCTCTTGAAAAACAAGGATTCATTCAGGAAGAGTTATCAAGAAGAGAGGAAATAGAAGTGAACACTTTTTCGCTTGAAGGAGCAAGAGTAAATGCAGAATTATCAAGTGCACTTGCTGAGTTCAGTCAATATGAAGGCGTTGCAATAGATCAAAAACAAAGTGAAGAGCAACTCCAAAAAAATGTTTCTGAATGGGAACAAACCTTGGTAAGCATGGGCGCAGTAAATATGCGTGCCTTAGATATTTATGACGCGGCAGAGCGAGAGTTAGGAATACTCAAAGAGAAAAAAGAAGTTCTCATTAAAGAACAGCAAGCTGTGCTTACATTCATGAAAGATATCGAGACAAAGAAAATAGGGATTTTCATGAACACGCTTGATGTTCTGAATAATAACTTCCGTTCGAACTTCTTAACTCTTTCAACAAAAGGAGATGCTGATCTTGAACTAGAGAATAAAGAACAACCATTTGCTGCAGGACTCTTGATTAAAGTTCGGCTCACTGGAGATAAGTTCCTTGACATTCGAAGTCTTTCTGGCGGAGAAAAAACAATGACTGCTCTTGCATTCCTCTTTGCAATACAAGATCACGAACCTGCACCATTCTATGTGCTTGATGAAGTTGATGCCGCTCTTGATAAACACAATAGTGATAAGCTTGCGAAACTCATTCGAAAATACACAGATCGCGCGCAGTACATCGTGATTAGCCACAATGATGCAGTCCTCACCGAAGCAGACACACTCTATGGCGTGAGCATGAATGAACATGGCGTGAGTCAAGTGGTAAGTATTCGCGCGTGAGATATGGTACCGTCTACATTTGGAGTATCTTATAAAGGGTTTACTCCACAATTTTACTCAAGAGTTCAGGAAATTCATCAGTTTTCATATCGCTAAAAGTGTAGTGTCCATGGTCTTTTAGTACAATAATTTCTCCGCCAATGGAATTATGATAGTGTTTCAAACTTTCTTTTCCAAAAGGGTGTTCATCATTCGAAGTGAACATAACAATTTGTGTTATTCGCTTATTAATTGTTTCATCAATTTTGAATGTATAAAACGTCCTTCTGAATGTATCTGCCTCTTTAGTATCAAGAACCTTCCACGGTGCAACAAGAATTAGCCTTGCAATTCTTCTTTTTGTTTCTCCTAGATAGCGAACCAAGAATGCACAACCACAACTATGTCCAACGAGAATAGTATTTTCATCAACCTTATGTTTTTCGAATTCTCGTTTGAAATTCTCGTAAACAGGTTTCCAAGGTTCAGGCATGAGAGGAGTTTCTGTTTTTATACCTCTCGAAATTAATTCTTTCTTCATCCATTGAATCCAGTGCCCACAAAATTCGGCAGCTGATTCAGGTTTTGATGGACAACCGTGAATGATGATGCAGTTTTTCTGAAGCATACTAGATCAAATACTGTAAATAATATAAAACTTGCTTCAAAAAGTTATTTATGGTGAATTTGGTGGAGGAGCAGAATTTGAACTCGGGGTGATGTATCCCTGTACAATCAAGTAATGAACTATTGCTGCGGCCTGGTAACCCTTATCTGGTTTGCCTGCAACAATACGCCTGAACGAAGCGTGCACGCCATTTTTTTTAAGGTCTAGAACTCTTGCCATGAATTCGCAATTAACTCTTCCGTTAAGAGAACTCAATTGCGAATTTGCAGCACCATCAAGTACGGCAGTTATTTTTTCGCCCATTTCTTTATCCAGATTTACTAGGTATGCGTCAGAATAAAAGCCTCGCACATTATTATCTCTTGTCGGGCCATTCGGTCTATAAAATATTGATCTCGGCCGTAATAATTCTATCTTTTGAAGTAGAGCTTCTAAATCAGCGATAGCTTGATCTTGTTCAGCTGGAGGTAAACCAACGAACGTGCTATCTTCACTCTGAATTCTTTGAGCGAGTTTCTGGTAATATTGCAATTTGGTTGAGACTGCGCGTTGTCCTATTGCGGGATCGCTCATGAATTACTTTGAAATTGTGCTTGCTTTATAAAACTTCAATGCAAAAGTCTTTAATAGAACTAACCAAAGAGTATAACAAATGGTTGACAAAGCACTAATTCGCAAATGGGCATTGCAGAACGCAGTAAAGTATGAAGGTAAGGCAAATGTTGGTGCAGTAATTGGTAAGCTGCTCGCTGAAGATTCTTCTCTTAAAAATGACATGAAATTATTGAGTGGTACTGTTCAAGGAGTTGTGAAAGAAGTAAATGCAATGAAGCAAAAAGAGATGCTTGAAGAATTGCAGCGAACTGCACCAGAACTTTTAATTGAAAAGAAAAAGGAAGAAA
>JAHFPE010000008.1 GCA_023261345.1 Candidatus Woesearchaeota archaeon | reverse complement strand
AATCGTTGATCAACTTGGAGAAAGAGACAAAGAGGAAGATATGACACTAGCCCTACCTCGCGTCCTACGACACACTGACCTTGCAGTTACGCGCGATGCGTTTAGTCATGTTGATGAAAATCTTGATGAGGCATTCTTTTGGCTTGAAGAAAACATGCCACGAGAATACACAACAGCAACTGCAAGAAACAACGCATGGGAATACCTAAGTCGAGCAGATGTATTTCGAGGAAGAATACGAAGAATGCAACACTGGAGATTTCTTAGCTATGTTAATGATTTGTTAACAGTTGGAGTTGCAATTGCAAAAGAAGCACCGCTTCACACACAGATCACGTACAAAAAACCAGAACGACTCCTTAAAATGTGGATGAGCAAAAAAGCAGCACGACAAAGCATTGCAGAAAAGGTTGCGATGTTTTGCCACACTTCAAAACGACGCGCACTCCAAGATATTGTACCATACCTTTCACGAATCGCAACCAAATTTCAAGTAGCGGATGTTCTTGAACTTGAGGAAGAGGAAAAAGAGTTTCTGTTAAGATAAGATACCGCGTTCGGAATCTGTGACATCTATACGGCTAAATGTTAGACTTCTGTTATTCGAACGTTATGTTTATAAACACTCTTTACGCCAATTAACGTGATGGTTACAGTTGAAGAATTGACGACATTTTGCAAGAAAAAAGGACTTGTCTTTGCCAATAGCGAAATATATGGAGGAATTGCTGGCTTTTTTGATTATGGACCAATTGGGGTTGAACTCAAAAACAACATCAAAAAAGAATGGTGGACATATCATGTACAACAACGACAAGACGTAGTTGGAATTGATGGCTCAATTATTGCACACCCAACAGTTTGGATTGCATCAGGACACGTAAATGGATTTTCTGATGTTCTTGTTTCATGCACTAAATGCAATGAACGATTCAGAGCAGATGTTCTCATAGAAGACCTGCTCAATATCTCTGCTTCATCCTTAACACTTAGCGACATCAATGAATTTATTAGAACCAAAAACTTGAAGTGCACCAAATGCAAAAGTCCACTTGGCGAAGCCTCTGCGTTCAATCTTATGTTTCAAACATTTGTAGGACCTAAGCAAGACAAAGACGCAATTGCGTATTTACGTCCAGAAACTGCACAATTAATGTTTGCTAATTTCAAACTCGTTGCTGAAACAGCAAGATGCAAACTACCATTTGGAATCGCACAAATTGGCAAAGCGTTTAGAAACGAAATATCTCCCAGAAATTTCTTGTTTCGAATGCGCGAATTTGAACAAATGGAAATAGAATATTTCATTCACCCAGACAAGCACGACGAATGCCCTTTTATCAAACACGTACTAGAATACGAACTTCTTATCTTAAGTTCAGAGAGCCAAATCAAAGGAACTAGCGCAACAAAAATGACGATTGCAGCAGCACTCGAGAACAACATCATTCAATCCCCTTGGCACGCGTACTGGCTTGCAACAGAACACAACTGGTTTGTAAAACTCGGGTGCAATCCAGAACATATCAGAGTTCGTCAGCACGTCACTGAAGAAAAAGCACATTATGCAAAAGACACATGGGATTTAGAATACGAATTTCCATTTGGCTGGAAAGAATTACAAGGAATTGCGGATAGAAGCGATTATGATTTACAACAACACATAAAAAATTCAGGAAAAGACCTCTCGCTTTATGACGAAGAAACAAAGAAAAAAATCGTCCCACACGTTGTAGCAGAACCAAGCACTGGAGTTGATAGAGCGTTCTTACTATTCTTGTGTGAAGCGTACCTTTACAGTAAAGAACGAGATTATGTTGTCCTAAGATTACATCCTGCACTTGCGCCAGTTAAAGCAGCAATATTCCCGCTACTTTCAAATAAGGAAGAACTCACTAAACTTGCACACAAAATTTACGAAGACATTCGAGAAGACTTTCCTGCACAGTATGATACATCAGGAAGTGTAGGTCGCAGATACGCACGAGCAGATGAGATTGGCATTCCTTACTGCATCACAATAGATTTTGATAGCATCACAAATAAAGATGTAACAATACGAGATAGAGACACGGCAAGTCAAATTCGCGTTCCAATCAAACAATTACAACAACGACTTTGCCAACTGCTTAAACAAGAAATCGCATTTGAAAAAGCAGGAGTTCTTGTTAAAAAAGAAAACAACACGCAACATAATTCAGATGATCCTACGTCAAACACTCAGAACTGAAATCTATAAGAAAGGCCATAGGAAAGGAACAGGGGATGGAACGTGAACATTCTTGAATCAAGTAAGTTATGGGAACGACTTGCGTTATTTGTTCTCATCATCACTCTTCTTGTTATTGGACCAGCAAATATTTGGGATAAGAACATTAGTCATGACTATCCTTATGGCTTTTACGCGCAAGACGCATTCATCTTTACAAGCTATCAATGGTGGCTTTCTGAATCTGGAAATTGGAAACTTCTTGCACCTTCCCTTTCTCGCGGATTTACGGATGTTATCCAATCACAACCATCATTACTTGAAGTGCTCGGAGTGCTTGTCGCACAAGCAACTGGAATTCCGGTTTACTCGTCTATTTACGTTGTCATAATGCTTCTCACAACACTTTCAGTATGCACAATGTATTTTACAATCCGATTATGGAATACAAAAATCGCCATACTTTCCTTACCCCTCAACCTGATATTGTTCAGCCAAATCTTTATCACATCATTCACGTGGGGAAACTGGCCTTTTTATGCAGGTTCAGCAATGCTCATTCTCTTCATATGGTGCATTGCTCGTTTGCATCAACGAGGTGTTCAGGATAAAAAACTCATTATCCTAGGCGCTATCATTATGATGACAATTGCGTTTGGTCATACATCAGAATACATTTTTGGAATTTGGTTTATTGGATTCATATTGATTATTGACATTCTGAGTAAAAGATTTTCTCTTGCGCAATGGAAAAAAACTACAGCAATGGTTTGCGGAAGTGTTCTACTCGCAGCATACTATTTAGTCATTTTTGCAGGAACATTTCTTCATGATTACGAGCCACAATATTATACTCCTGCAACACCAGGTTTAAGCCAATTTGTTTCACTTACAATTATTCCACTTTGGCTTGTACTTCTTGTTGTGCTTGGTCTAATTATTGGAATTATTTTTATGAACAAACAACGTGTTGTGCAAGCAGGATTATTCTTTTTACTCGTAGGATTCACGAATTACATCGGAACTGGCAAACGTGGTTTAGAAACAAGATACATGTGGCCAATAACCTTAAGTGTCTTCTTAGGAATCGCACTTTACACACTCATCATTAAGTACGTGCCATCTCGATTTTCATCACGCGCAACTTGCGCATTAAGTATTGGACTCACCATCTTTTTTGCTAATACTTTTCTTGTGCCAATGGGTGGGCCTGGACTTCTCTCCCAAGAAAGCTGGAATGCAATGCGTTGGATTGCAACAGAAACACCTCAACATGCAACTGTACTTTTCATGTATGGTGATGCGTACAATCAAGCAGGAACACTATTTAATTCAGAACGCTGGACTGATGTAATTTTACTTGAAGATTTTATTGCGATGGCGCAATCAGGAAAACTACGACGAGAAATAAAAACGGAACGTTTATTTGATCACACAAATGCACTACCCTACAGAAAAGGAATTTTTAGTTTTGGATTTCATCAAACAGAAAACAACATTCAGGCAAGAGGAACATCAGATATTTGCGATTACGATTTTTACGTCTTTGACACAGTAAGCAGAATACAAGGCGCCAAAGAGTTTAATCTTGCAATCGCAAACAAACTTAAAGAACACGATTTCATTGTTGCATACGAAAATTCAGGCTCGTTAGTACTGCATAATTCACATGTTGGAGGGGAATGTATTGGTGCGTAATATACTCAAAGCGAATGTTATTAAAGAAGTAGGACGCGCAATTTTGAAAGAACTAGGAATAATTACTCTTTTCATCTTTTTCACAACTGGTATCCTCAACATTGTGTTTTCCCACACCGACACATCAATACTTGCGAAGTTCGTGCTTGGCATGCTCTGGTTCGCAGTTCTTCCTGGCTATTGCATTATGCTTGCATGGAGAACATCAATACCGCTTGGTGAACGAACTGTCGTAGGAACGCTTGTGATCTTAGGAGTTTTTGGGGTGATGAGTTATTATCTTGGCCTTCTTGGTATTAGAATTCAGCATCATACTGCGCTGTTACCGTTCCTTGTCATTGTGGCAACGGTGGTTTGCTTATTTATTCAACAACGAAAAGATATACAGACGCCAAACGATGAAGTTCCCAATGGTAACGATGGAGTTTCAAATGAAAACACCTGATGCACAAGAGATTGAAGAAATCACAAAAGCACACCCAATGGAATACTTATGCAATCATCCATTCTTTATGATACGTTGGATTGAAAAAGCAAGAAGAGAATTATTACTTCAAACAATAGCACCAACACCCGGAGAAATAATTGCGGACATCGGATGCGAAAGAGGGCATTTGTTGTCCATGATTCACAAAAAGTGTCCCCAAGTAAAGAAACTCATTGGCGCTGACTTATCAAATCATGCACTCATTGAAGCAAAACGACTTGCAGTGTGGGAACGATGGGACGCTACTTCAGAATTTTTATTGTGTGATGCAAGAAATGTTTCCTTACCAGATAACAGCGTCGATGTTGCAATATCATCAAATGTCCTTGAACACTTGCCTGACCCAGAGAAAGGATTTGCGGAACTGTGCAGAATTACAAAACCAGGCGGAAGAATCATCCTTAATTTGCCAAACGAAAAAAGAATTGTAAGCCTCAAAAAATTCTTTTTCAAAATTAGAATTAATAAAGTTCTTGACAATCTCAAACTCGTAACACCTGGGCACTTGCATTATCCTGATAAAAAATTTGTTCGCGAATTATGTTCTGGCAAGGCAATTATTCAACAACTTTTTCTTGGTCCAACTGTTTCTCTTGCGGGGCTGTATGTGTATGCGGTTGTTGTTCCAGTGAAACCTTCTGTGAAGTAATAAACCAAACAGATAACGATAATAGCGAGACAAGTGTTATGCAAAGCGCAACAGTTCCAACACTACGTTGCGATAATGCAATGCCGCCCCAATTTAAGAAATACGTACAAAGAGAGACAAGCATCAATCCAATTGGGAATGCAAACGCAAGTCTTGACGTTACATCAATATCAAGATTTAATAAAACACTATACCCAGGGATGTAAAACAAAAGTATTGCAAAACTAAGCGAGAGCCAAGAAGTTACGCTTCCTTGATTCACAAATGAAAACGCCAGGGATACAGCAAGAAGTGCTGCACCAAACATAATGAGCGGTTTGCACGCAAGAAAAATACCTTCTACATTTTTATTCATTTTCTCTCCTCACGCGCTATCATAACAGTAAACTGATCATTCTGCCATGCGATGGACCAGCCAGATCCCATCGCTTTTGAAATGAAAAATAACATGCATTGATCAATATTCGTTCCTCTGTGCTGAAATACCACGTAATCAAACATACTAAGGTTAACAAGATCATTTGCATCAGGCATTGGTGAATGTGTACCGGGGCGCAAAACAGTTGAAAATGGAAAATTAAAAAACCCGCCATATGTTGGATATTCAAGTGTGTGATCGCTTCCTTTTCTAACAGACACTGCACCACCCCACTGACCTGCAAACGCACTAGGCATTGTACCATTACAAAGTGAAAGAAGATTCCTTTGCGTGAACCCTAAACCAGCATCACCTTTGTATGGCACACGTTCAGAAAGCATTTCGACTTCATGATCAAACCCAAATAGGAAAAAAACAATACTTTCTTTTGGAGTATTTTCTCTCACCCATTCAATAGCTTCCCACCTTGCACCTGTAGCAAGACCGCTTGCGTGCAGATTCTTAAATCCGGCATAGGTTGATGGGAATGAAGAAAGTACGAACGCAAGAATGAGAATTGAGAAGATCACCCGTTGCACGTTATTTGTTAAGTATTTCTTGAAAAATTGCACGATAACGTAAATGCCCATTGCAGGAAGAAGCACAAAAAAAGGATATGAATTGTAATACTGACGCATAGCTCTTGAACCATCAACACCAACAAGAAAACTCGCACTTACTGCAATAAGAAAAAAAACAAATAAAACAACAATCTCTTTTGCATATGCCTTTTTGTTTGGATTCTTGTTCTGTTCGAACACCTGCTGGTACAGATTCATCAGCAAGAAAAACCCACCAAAAATTGCAAGACCATACAGAATTAAAGGAATTACAGGACGAGGAAAGTATGCGGGAATTGGATTAAACACAAACAATGCAGACGAAAGATTCTCGCTAGAAAGGCGCAATAATTGCAAAAGAATATATTGATGAAGTCCCACAATAACTGCACAAACAGTCATCCACGCCCAAACACCAAATGATTGAAGATAGATAACATGACGTATGAAAGAGCGTTTTATACTCTGATCTCTTTTTTTCCACTCGACAACTGTTGCATGAACTAACAGCATGACGCTCAAGAACGCATACGTATAACTCGCTTCAATTGGACCATGAATCATCAACTGTGTTGCAAGAGCAAGACCTGCAAGAACTGGTGCGAGCCAGGACTTTTTTTCAAGTCCATATGCAAGCAGAAAAATTATCAATGGCACAAAAGCAAAAGCCTCGATGCTCGTTGAGAAACCAATGTACAACTGAAAAAACCAGCTCTCAGTAGTTGGAATCAACGCTAGCGCAAGACCAAGCAATGCAATATTTGCATTAAAATATTTCCTGATAATTGCATAAACACCAACTGCTGTACAAATTTGCAGAAGAACAACAAGAATGAAAAAAACATTATAATACGGAACTGTTGTGAACATACTCACCATTGCAGGCATACTATACGGTAGAGGCGGATCGCCGATAACAGCAGTACTTGTACCAAACCCACGATACGGAACATACGTGACTTCCTGCCCTGAATCACGAACAGCTTTACCCATAAGTGGGTGATAAAAATTATCATACGTCAAACTCACAGGAGGAACTGTACTCTCTAAGTTAGGAATGAATGATGAAACGAGAAGAAAGAAACCGAGGATGACGAGGACAACTGCGATTAGTGCTTCCCAATGTTTTTGAGCATCCATGACACAGATCTAGAACTAAATACTTATAAGGTTTCGGTAGATCTCCGTTTTCGTAGCAAATTCAAACACAAGAAAGAGAATCGTGGATAAAAAGGACAGACAATGAATCACCCAAAAATCTCCGCATGCATTGTAGTTTGGAATGGCGAGAAGCAAATTCGTGCGTGTCTTGAGAGCATCAAAAAAGTAGTTGATGAAATCATTGTAGTACATGATGGCCCTTGCAGTGACAAAACGCTTGCTATTTGCAAAGAATACACCAAAAACATATTTGTTCTGCCTTACATTGGCGAAGCAGAACCCCACAGACAATTTACATTCGATACAGCAACTAGCGAATGGATACTTTGGATTGATCAAGATGAACAACTATCTTTAGAATTGCAAAAAAATATTCGTGCATTGAGTGCAAATGAAACCGTGGCAGGGTACACGTTTCGATGGCAAGTGAAGTATGGAACACAAAACCTAACACATGGCTTTTTTTCACGAGTACAAAAACTTGTCTTGTTCAGGAAAAAATCGCTGAGCAATTTTCAGGGCCTGCCAAATGAAGCAGTTAAAGTAAGGGGCAAGATTGTGGATACGCCATATGTTCTTTTACATGACCAAAATGGCGAACGAGACACATTACGAGTTTTTTTCACAAAGACCTTACGCATTGTACAAATTCACGCAGAACAACTAGTTGCAAAAGGACTTGCGACTAAGCCAGCAATATTTTATCTATTCAAAGCACCAATTTGGTTTGTACTATATCTTGGATATTATTACGTCATCAAAGGCGCGTTTCGCACTAAAGCGGACGTAAGCATTTCGCTACAGCTTGCACTCTACAACTTTTATTTGTACTGGTATGTGTTCTTGAGGAAGATAAAGCAATAGGATTTTTAAACATTAACAGCGTATCTCTCCATCATGTTGGTTTGGAGGTAGCGTTATGGCAGCATTAACTTCTGAAGAATACACTGCAGCATGTAGGTTCTTAACTGGTCTATCGTTGGGCAGTCTTCGCTCACATGAAAACTTTGGTATTTCTTTGCTGTATCGCGAAGCACAACCCCCAACGCATCAAGGTATAATGCTTGAAGAAGCAGTGAAGAGCGGACTTGTTATTTCTGAGCAAGAAACACCTTGTATTGAAGTGCTTGATGTTGAGAATAATACAGGAAAAGACGTCATTATTCTTTCAGGAGAGTATGTTGTTGGCGGATCACAGAATAGAGTTGTTGCTACAAGTGTGTGTCTTAAAAGTGGATACAAAGGAACTCTGCCAGTGCGATGTGTTGAGCAAGGCAGGTGGAATCATAGCGCACCAAGAGAATTCTTTTCGGGGGGACACACTCCTTCAATCGTTCGATCGTCGGTTCACAATCAACATGCCGTTTGGGAAGAGGTTTCTAGAACACTTACGAGTACTCGTAGTGTGTGTCAAACTTCTAATCTAGGTCAGGCTTACGCGAACCACGCAGAAAATCTTGATTCAGTGCTTCGACAATTTCAGTATGAGCAAAAGGGCGTAGGAGTCATCGCTGCAATTCGAATGAAAGAACATACTCGTTTAGTTCTTGACATTTTCTCAGATAAATATAAAATGGAACAGCATTACGCAGGAATCCTAAGTGCAAGAGCACTTGAAGCATTACAATACAACAACCCAAGCGCTACATTAAGTCTAAGAGTGGGCGCGCTTTCTATGTTCATTCACACAGCACTTGACCACACGGTTACAAAAGAAAGTGCTGAACTCAGCCTGGGTCGTCATACTGTTTTTTCAACACCAGACAACTCAACAACTGGATCTGTATTGACAGTAAACAAGGTTCCTGTTTACCTCACAGTTGCCTGCACAGTGTAATTGTAGAACGTTGTTGGATTCTAAAGAATTTTTTTTACTCCAGTCTCGTTGTTAACTTTCTCTCATAGTATGATGATATAATGCCGCTTGAATCATGACCTTTTGATTGAGCCACGTTCAAAAGCATTTGCACAGCTGAAAGTGTCGATGCACACATAAGCGGGTAACTCACAATCGGAGTTGCGTATTTGTAACCAAGGTATGAGACTCCTGCACCAACTCCGAACGCAAGAACGTTTGATGCGTGCTTCATACACTCATAAATCACTCTCACTCCTTTAGCTGCACGTGGATTTGCCATAAAGAATTCACCTGCCAATCTTGTCTCTTCTTCTTGCGTAGATTCACCAAAACGAAGTTTGTAATCTGCTTTCTTGCTATTCATCAAGTTCACAAAAGCAGAAAAAGGAACGAATGCCACAATCGGGAAAACTAAAGCAGAAATAACTCTACTTCTTGGAATTCCCTCGGTAAATAGTGCTTCGACCAATGTGTCTTCTTGGATAACCTCCGAAGGGGCCAAAAGAACTGAAGGATCAGCGACATCATCAAATAAGCAAGCAATGTCAGTTTGTATTCGTCGCGCTTGCGCAGCAAGTTCTTTGCCTTTTTGGTTAATCCTTCCGTTTATTTTTTCTTTCACATACGCACGAATTAATCCTTCTTCTCCAACTTTTTCTATAAATGATATTTTTTCTTTTTCTACATCACAAATGTTCTTGTACACTCTCTCTTCAAGAGCTCTATTTAGAATTACTGAAGGAAGTGGTCTTGTTAAGTACCTGAATGGAAGAAGATGAGTTTCTTCACGAATTTCTTTGTGCGAAACCACGAAATAATATCCGTTAGTTACTTCTCTATTGAGAAATACTGTACTATGAACAACCTGCGCAATTGTTTTTTTAGGGGTTAACCCAAGAAAAATGCCTGCAGTTATTTCTTGCCCCGGTTTAAGTTCAGCAGCGCCTTTGCTCAAAAAATAATATGTTCGCTCTACATCTTTGTAGAGAAGAGTCACACGAAGATTTTCAGCACCATCGCTTCTCCACGAATCAAATAATTCATCGATTGTATCAGGCGCGCTTGCAATTATATTCGTCATTGATGCTCACTATCCTGCGCATTCACTCTCTTCGTAATGTTAGTTAGATGTCCTTTTTAAACTAAATACTTTTTTCGATGTGAGTGAGTAGTTGCGCGCGAACTCGTAAGCGTTATTTCGATGATTGTACCACAACTCCTTTAAAGCAAGAGACAATATTGTTAGTTATGAAACACTTGGACGATACTCTGCACACAAAAATTCTTTGTGTGTCGCTTTTTTTACTTCTATTACTAGTCGCATGTTCATCTTCGCAAAACGACAAACCAGTTATTGTAACTAGCTTTTACCCTCTATATTATTTCACGAGTACAATCGCAGGAGACACAATGAATATTATCTCTCTTGTTCCATTAGGAGTAGAACCACATGATTGGGAGCCAACACCACAAAATGTTGTTGCTGTACAGAATTCTAAATTATTCATAATCAATGGAGCAGGATTTGAAAGTTGGGCGGATAGACTCATTGCTGCAGCAGGAAGCAAAGATCGAGTTGTTGTTGCATCAAACGGAATTGACTTATTGTCCAAAAGAACAGGCGCTACAAGTGAACAGCAAGCAATGGGAGAAGAAAAGGTAGCAGGAGTTGTTGATCCACACGTGTGGCTTGACCCAACAAACAGTCAGCAAATCGTTCTCAACATTGCTAATGCACTTGCGGTAACACAACCAATGAATCGAGAATTATACCTAAAAAACGCAAATAATCTAGTTCAAGAACTCGCAACACTTGATAATGACTTCAAACAAGGTCTTGCGAACTGTACGAAAAATGAAATATTCACTTCGCACGCAGCATTTGCGTATCTTACCGAGAGATACGGACTTATCCAAGTCCCTCTTGCGGGTTTTTCTCCAGATGCTGAACCAACACCAAGCAGAATGGCAGACTTAATTTGGCTCGGGAAAAGTAGTAATGTCACACACATTTTTTTTGAAACACTCGCAAGCCCCAAACTTGCAGAAGCACTCGCACGAGAAATTGGAGCAACAGCACTAGTTTTGAATCCTATCGAAGGACTTACACAAGATGAACAATTGCAAGGAAAAAACTACATAAGCATCATGCGAGAAAACCTACATACCATACGCGTTGCGCTTGATTGTACATAATAAATAAAAGCAACAGAACGACAAACTCTACAACATGAATAAAAAACGTTATACCTTAACGGGCAGACAATTATCCAAACAACCAAGCACACCAATAATTGAAGTAAACAATGTCTCGTTTGGCTACACAGGACGAGAAGTACTTTCAAATGTCAGTTTTTCTGTACATCAAGGGGAGATGACTGGTTTAATCGGACCAAATGGTGGAGGAAAAACAACACTCATAAAATTATTATTACGCCTCTTGCCACTTACCAAAGGACGCATTACAGTATTCGGACAAGACATTTCGCAATTTCACAATTGGAACAGAATTAGTTACATATCACAAAAAGCAACATTTTTTGATCAACAATTTCCAGCAACAGTACTTGAAATCGCAATGCTCGGAAGAGTGCCAAACGCAGGATTGTGCACGCCACTTACGAGAAAAGATCGAGAACACGCAATCAACGCGCTCAAACTCATGGGAATGCACACATTTGCAAATCAAAAAATTGGAAACCTCAGCGGAGGACAACAACAACGAGTACTCATTGCAAAAGCAATCGCAGGAAAAC
>JAHFPE010000121.1 GCA_023261345.1 Candidatus Woesearchaeota archaeon | reverse complement strand
TCCTTTCGTGAATGTTTGGTTTACGTTCCTAGTTTGTGTATTGAATTTGAATCTTGCGCTGGACACGTCAATAAATTCTCTCGCGATGACGCGTTCATATATGCAAAAGAAGAGGAGATGAGAGGATTATTTCTTTGCGAGAAGAGTCGTTCTGCAACTACTTTTGAATGTGAAGATGGTGTGTATCATGGCGTACGCTTTCATGCAGCTATATCTGATCTGCCACTACGCGATTCGACAAAAGACCTTGCAATTCGACTTATTGATCTTGCTTGGCAAAACCTTCCAAATTTATTGACAAGAATGGAACGGGTCGCGATTTCATCAGAGGAAAGAGATGTTGCAAGAGCCAAGAACGTTTTTAGGAGTTATCCGGGGTACTTAGAAGAAGCAGCGTTTCAAAGAAGAGAATATTTTGAACTTACTTCTACGTTGAGTGTTCAGGGAGAAGTTACTCTTCCAACATATTCCATACCACGAATTATTTTAACGCCAACTGGCGGGCTTCCAGAATGGGCGCGAGGATACATGCGAAGAGGAAGATATTGAATAATTCTTTTGGGAATAAAAATGCCACGCAATTATATGAACAAGAAGCGCAGTGTCCCTGTGTTCGGAGGTGAACGTCATGTCAATATCTATCCCAAATAAGGTTTTGTACATTGTTCGTTCAGGTGAAGGATATTCTGCAGTTGGGCACCTGCCCCCTGCAAGTCAAAGGTACGTTGCAAAAACTGCAAGACTACTTGCGAATAGTCTAGATAATGATGAACTAACCATTCGCTTTGATAAAGGAAACAGCAATCGGGAGGAAATACCAATTCCAAAAGTAGTACTGTGCTATGGTCCTGGAAAAAAAGTACGAGAGACAGCTGAAATTGTAATAGAAGAACTCAAAACAAAACCTCTGCATATTCGGCAACTGCTGTGTTTAGATGACCAAGCAACTTGTATTATTGCACAAGGAATCGAAGACTTAGGCGTCATAGTGGGAAGTGAGGAACAAATTTCAAAATACTTACGAACTGCTGAATTCTCGATTCCTCCCGCAGGCGCGTACGTTCGAATTCCACTAACTCAAAGACCAACGAGATCATTGCCAACTACCGAGATTCATCAAAAGATGATCAGACGTATCTCATCCATAGACAATACTGTATCGAGGTGAACGAGTGAAAAATCCAGAATACTAAATAGGCAAACTCGAAATTGAGGATTCCAAACTAGAATTCGGCGGATTCAATCCTCACAACGCTTACCACAAGTTTATCGTTACCTCAACTGGTGATGAAGTCCTCATTTATGTTGCGTCGCTTGAAAGTCACAAAGAAATTGCTGAAAGATTTAACATCCGCACCCAAACAATAACAGGAGGGGGAAGTTGCTTTGTTAGTCCACACTCAAAAAAACTGGTGCTGGGTGATTACTCAACAACGTATGATGCAATTCCTCAAGTTGCTGCAGAAAAATTTGCAAACCTGATTAAACCTGAATTAGAGAAATTGGGTGTACCGATTGAAGGAATACTCGCACTTCCTACTAAGGGTGCAGACTATGAGCATCTCTTTTGGAAAAATAAGACTTAGATTATAGAACGTGTCTTGAAATCGATAGAAGACTTTGCATTTCAATAGAAACTACATCATCAGAAGGATAAAAAAAAGTCAGAATTCAAACAATTTTGAGAATATCTACGAGGTGCAAAGCGCCCACTTCCGCCTGCAGCTTCTCACATAAGAGTTCCACTTGTTCAAGGAAATACTGCACCGCATCCTTAGAGTGTGAGTCAGATGGGAGTCGTGAGATTCGAGTTTTTCACATTAGAAATAATTCCTTTTTTTTAACGTTCTCCCACTTAAATTCAGGAAGTTCTCTTCCAAAATGCCCATATGCAGCAGTCTTTTGAAAAATTGGAGTTCGTAATTCGAGTTCATCGATAATCCCTTGTGGAGTTAACGCAAACGCGTTTTGCATAATTTTTGAAATCTTCTCTTCAGGAATGATTGCTGTGCCAAAACAATCAACAAATACAGAAACTGGTTTAGAGACTCCTATTGCGTAACTCAATTGTACTTCACAACGTTTTGCAACTCCTGCCGCAACAATGTTTTTTGCTATGTGTCTTGCAGCATATGCGCCGCTTCGATCCATTTTCGTTGCGTCTTTTCCAGAAAAAGCGCCTCCGCCGTGTCGTCCAGCACCACCATACGTATCGCTAATGATTTTTCTTCCTGTAAGCCCAGTGTCTGCACTCGGTCCTCCGTGCACAAACCTTCCTGTTGCATTGATGTAAAACAATGTTTTTCGATCTATTAATGAGCCAAGCACTGGCGATATGACGAATTCTTTTATTGCCTCTTGTAGTTTTTCAAGAGAAACCTGTTCTTCATGCTGCGCAGCAATTACGACTGCAGGCACGCGCATGACTTTTCCACCTGCGTATTCCACAGTTACTTGCGACTTTCCATCAGGTAACAGAAATGGCAATTGTTTATTCTTTCTAACTTTTGTTAGCTGTTCAGTTAACTTGTGCGCCAGAACAATTGCTGCAGGCATAAATTCAGGAGTCTCATCGCATGCGTAACCAAACATCATGCCTTGATCTCCAGCCCCAAGTTCTTTTTGAAGTACACCTTGTGCAATATCTCTACTTTGTTCGTGTAGTTGCACCTCTATTTGAACTTTCTGAGCATCAAAACCAGTTCCTTGCGTTGTGTATCCTATTTGTTTAATCGTGTTTCTCGCAATTGCGTTAATATCACAAGATGCATTCGAGCTGACTTCTCCAGCAATGACCAAATAATTGTGCGTTGCTAAACATTCAACTGCAACACGCGAGTAGGGATCCTTTGCAAGGTAGGCATCAAGAATTGCATCAGAAATCTGATCACATACTTTATCAGGATGACCCTCAGTCACACTTTCGCTCGTGAATACATGCCTTGATTGCATACAGAAATTTCTTAGCAGAAGGTATAAAAACTATCTTGTTACTTTTATTCAGATAAGAATATTTCAACTAATGGCAATACACATTAATTGTGGAACGTTTGTGTTTTTTGCTAGTATGAAAAATTGCGGTCGAAAAGACAAATTACAGCAGAAATGTTCCAACACCTATGCAATTTCATTTAATAATACACAAAACCTTTCTTAGCAGGATCATTCTTTGGTAAACATTCTATTTCACCAAAGTAGAAATACGCATTATTATTGCTAATTTATGAAGAAAAGAGTTAAGTAAAAAAATCTGAATTTAAAAAAGTAACATAATTATTAACTTGCTCGCAGCTTTCTTTTTCTACGTTCTTTTTTCATTCGCTTTCGCTGCCATTTCCAACGCATTTGTCGCTTTTTCTTCCAGCGACGAGAGGATCGTTTCATAGTGTTTGAGGAAATCGGGCTAATTATAAAGCTATCGCAAAGATTCGTAAGATCACGCATCTACAAATCACACACAGAAGAAGCTTATCCTGACTGCCATTTTTTTATTAAAAATTTCGCAGGGTCTAAAACCTCGCACTTTAGTGCGAAATTTTTAATCCCAAAAACTCGCGGTGTGGCGAGGAGCGTAAAACCGTGGGCTTTAGCCCGCGGATAGCTCC
>JAHFPE010000120.1 GCA_023261345.1 Candidatus Woesearchaeota archaeon | reverse complement strand
AGAACTTTAATTGCTTCTTTTATAGGAATTATAGTATATTCTTTTTGATCGCCGATAGCTATTAAAATTGGGATTTTAATGTTTTGATACATGTTAAGATTTTTACCGTTTCTTAAAGGAAACGTTTTTGATAATTCTGAATTTGGATTAAAGAAATTCAGGAAGGAATCAGCGCCCTTTGGCAAAACGTTTCCATGACAAAGCCATTTTTTCCTTAAAAATATTTCTTTATCCCCGTTGTTTACTAAGTTCTTGGCCTCTTCAAGAAGTTCAGCAAGTTGTTTTTTATCCAAACATAACTCTGTTGTGTATCCATAAGAATCTGCTGGAGCTAGAAGAATTATCGCTCTAACTTTTCTTGCATTTTTTCCTTTATTCATATAATACACTATTTTTTCAGTGCCTAAACTATGCCCTTGTAAAATAATATTTTTATAGCTCTGTGACAAAGCATATTCAATCCATGCATCAATATCTAAAACGCAGTCTTCAAAATGCTCGATTGCGGATCCAGCATGTGGATAGATTTGCATAACCGAAGTTCCTCTGTTATTTGTGGATAGTGTAGAAATACCGTCTTCTTCTAATGATCTAGTCAATAGTGTCATAAAATAGTTTTCGTAGAAATTACTGGCTGTTCCATGAATGTTAATTAATATGGTTTTGTTTTTGTTAATTTTATTATGTAATCCAAATAAAAGGAGTTTATCTTTTGTTTTTGTTTCTACAATTGAACCTTTCATACTATTACATAAAAACAACGATTATTAAAATCTTTCAGTTTAAGCGGTGATTAGGTTCTTTACTCGCATCCAAATCTTAAGCAATTATTAGTGCCCGTTCCCATCGTGGTTTAGTCAGATCAGAATGTGTGTCTAAAGGATCTTTTTGTAATTCGCAACCTGCAGCGTTAAGACGTTGGACAAGCGAGGGATGTTCTTGTGCGGCTACATTCGGAAAGTATACTCGTCTTTCGAATGTAATTGTTCCATGAGAATATTCTTCGAGTAGAATGCCACGTTCTGCATTTGGAATTGTTTGTACTGCAAGGTCGATTAATTTTTCTGAATCTTCTAAGTTCCGCATGTATGTTCTAAATTCGCAAAATTGTAAAGTCTTACACAAAATTGAATTCTGAACACACGCCATTGCCGCAATATACCTCTCAAAAACTTCAGTATTTTTGCTGTGTACATCCTTCGGAGAAAAAGGCCCTTCTCTTCGAACGCGATACCCTGCAGCTGCAAGTGCGCAATATACTGTTAGAATTGCTTGGGTCATAAGATTAAAGAGTATTATGTTTCTTCATTATTATTTCTTAATCATTCTCTACGCGTGGCGCAAGAATAAAGCTCAAAAGAAGCTTGTCAATTACTTTGTAGTCTAAGCGTAGAGGATAATCTTGGGAGAATGAGATTGAAACAACGTCAGCTAGTTTCGCTGCTTGCATCATTTTTTTGAGGTATTCAATGCTGTATTTTGCTTTAACTTCTGCTTTTGTGTCTGATTTGATGACTGTTTCATCGTTTTGCTTTATTTCTATGCTTGCTCGGCTGAGGTCTCCTTCTGCGCTTATGATGAGTTTGTCTTGGTCGACTTTGAAGTTTACGCTTTCTGCAATTATTCCAACATCTTCAATTGCGTCTGTAAGTGCATGTGCGGGAAGTGTTACATTGACTGGGAATGTAAGTGTTGGAATTCGTTGTTCTTTTTCATCCAGATTAATTAATGGTAATGAGAATGTTCGTGTTGTGTTCGAGCGCATTTGGATTTGAAGTTTGTTTTCTGTTGTAACTTCAAGTGCGAGAATGTCATCTGCTTTGCTTCTTCGAAGGATCTGTTTGAGGTTTGCTAGATTGAGTCCGATTTCTTGCTCTTTAGGTACTTCGTATTCTGTAAAGCAGCTTGCGAGAAGTTTGAAAATAACCATTGCAACATTTGCAGGGTCCATTGCGATTAGTTCGACGCTATCTCTTGTGAACTTAAACCTTCCTTCTGTGACAAGTTCTGATACAACGCTAATCGAATCTTTCAATACAGTGCTGTCGGCAAGTTGCATTCGCATGTGTAGTACCCCGTTTTGAAGCAACAACGAGTGTTATATAAAACTTTTGTTTTTCTTTACTCTAGAGTAGATTCTGTGTGGCGTACTGTCTTCGCAAGGGATTTTTAATTAACAGTAACCCGATCGCCTTCATTGAGTACATGGAGTGTTTTTGCTTTGGTACTGTAGCCCATTTCTTCAGCAAGTGATGT
The DNA here is from genome assembly GCA_023261345.1 of Candidatus Woesearchaeota archaeon. Classification (GTDB taxonomy): domain Archaea; phylum Nanobdellota; class Nanobdellia; order Woesearchaeales; family ARS49; genus JAHFOI01. Next base: position 1,354 of record JAHFPE010000120.1, on the reverse strand, counting down.
GAATGCTTCTTGTTTTGGTTTATCTCCATGGCAGGGAATGAGGTGTTTTGGTTTGATGAAACTAATCACATCTCGTAAGTCTTCTCGTGCGCAATGGCCAGAAACATGGATGTCTGTAAATATTCTGCAGCCAACTGCGCGAAGTTGTCGTTCTAGTTCTGCTCTGTTTTTTTTGTTAATGTCAGCTGGAATGACATTGCAACTAAATACGACGTGGTCTCCTTGTTTTAGTTTGAATGCGAATTGGTTTTGTAGCACGCGAAACATCATTGCTTTTGGTTCACCTTGATGACCTGTCATGACGAGCATGTACTTGTCTCTGTTCGCTTCAACTTCTTTGAATGTTTGGTATACTTGCCTTCCGTATGTTGCAATCTTTACTCCGTCTTTAGAAAAGTATGCAATGCCAGCATCTTCAGCTGCGAAGGCGTATTTTGCAAGGCTTCGTCCGAAAAATAGGACTTTTCTATTGAGTTTTTTGCCCATATCTGCGATTGCTTTGAGGCGCGCGATGTGGCTGCTAAATGTTGTGACGACAAGTGCTTTTCCTGTGCTGTTAACCCCGAGGAGAACGTCCTGGAGCATGTCTTTTGCAATTCCTTCTGATGGCATTTTTCTTGGATCGTTTGCGTACAAGTCCTCAAGAATTAGTGCAGCAACATTCTTTGTTCCAAGTGCTTCAAGTGATTCATAATTTGGTTTTCTGCCAAGAGTTGGAGAATTATCTAGTTTGAAATCATTTCCATAACAAACAATGCCATCAGGTGTGTGTATTACGATGAGAACGCATTGTGGTGTTGAATGTGTGACGTGAATAAATTCCACTGTTATGTTTTGTGTGAGTCGAAGAGATGAATTCGGAAGAAGTGTTCGTACTTGGTTGCGAAGCTTGATGCGTTCATTTTGGCAAATTGTTTTTAGCACTGCTGCTGCAAATGGTGTTGCAATAATTGGCGCGTTGTATTTGTGTTCAACATATGGTATTGCTCCAATGTGATCAAGATGCGCATGTGAAGGAATGATTGCTTTGACTTCTCCCCACCAAGATTCAATGCTTCTATCGTCAGGTATGGCTCCTGCTTTTCTCAAAATTTTTTCATCGAATTTGATGACATCGCCAGTTTCTTCATCTGTGAGTTTGACATAATTTGGTAGGTGTATTCCACAATCAAGTATGACTACTTCTCCATTGCAGCGTACTGCGGTCATGTTTCTGCCAACTTCACCATACCCTCCAACTGCTGCAATCTCAAGAACCATTCACTCCCACTCTCGGTTCTTTCTTTATAAAGATTCCGAAGTTCGCTCGTCTAATGAATCGCTCGCGGCCAACTCTGATAACTACAACTGACAA
>JAHFPE010000007.1 GCA_023261345.1 Candidatus Woesearchaeota archaeon | reverse complement strand
CAAGAAAGATACGCGCCTGTGATTGAATGCTTGTTGCTTGCAATTTCTGTTGGTGTTCCTTTTGCGCAAAATATTCCACCGTGTGTTCCTGCGCCAGGACCCATGTCCACAATGTAGTCTGCAGCACGAATCGTATCCTCGTCGTGTTCAACAACAATAAGTGTGTTGCCTAAATCACGCAAGTTATGAAGTGTGTTAATGAGTTTTTCATTATCTCGCTGATGCAAACCAATTGAAGGTTCATCAAGTATGTAAAGAACTCCCATTAAGTTTGAGCCTATTTGTGTTGCAAGTCGAATACGTTGCGCTTCTCCACCTGAAAGAGTGCGTGCTGCGCGTGCGAGCGACAAATAATTTAGTCCGACATTCAAGAGAAATCCCAATCTACTACTGATTTCTTTGAGTACTTGTTTTGCAATAAAGATTTCTTTCTTCGTTAAGTGACTTTCCAAGTTTTTGAAATATTCAGCGCATTTCTCAATACTCAATTCTGTCACATCAATAATTGACTTATTAGCGACCTTTACTGCAAGCATGGTTTCTTTGAGGCGTTTTCCTTTGCAAACGCTGCAGGGTGTTGCTGACATGAATTTCTCAATATCTTCTTTGCGCCATTCTGACTCAGTTTGTCGATACAAACGCATGGTTTGTGGAATCACTCCCTCCCAACCATCATCCATGTGCATTTGTGCGCCAGTACTCCAAACTCCATGAATCACATCCTTAGTTCCATACAACAATACTTCACGCTGTTTTTTTGTGAATTTTTCAAACGGAGTAAAAACATCAAATCCATACTTTTTTCCAACAGCTGCAATTTGCTGACAACGCCATTGCAAGTCCATCTTGCCATAAATCGCAAGTGCTCCATCCATAATGCTTTTTGTTTGGTTCGGAATTAGAAGTTCTTCACTAATTCTACGGTGCTCGCCAAGTCCAAGACAGCTTGTGCACGCTCCAAATGGAGAGTTAAATGAGAACATGCGCGGCTCGAGTTTTTCAAACACAACATTCGGGTGGTTTGGGCATGCGCCATGACTTGAGTATGCTGTTTCACCTTGACCTCTTGCGATTTCTTTGGTTTTAGATTGTGATTTATTCTGCAGTTCATTATTTTCAGTATTCTCTTTTTTCTCCCGTGTTTTATTTCGCTCTATGACCAAGATTGTTCCGTTTCCTCTCTGTAATGCAGCTTCTACTGCTTCAGTGATTCTGTGACGCTGTTCTTCAGTTGTTGTCACGCTATCAATTACTACATCAATCCAATGTTTTTCGTATCTCTCAAGTTTACTATGCTCCTCATCAAGTCGAATGAGCGTACCATCAATTCTTGCACGCGTGCATCCTTGTTGTATCAGCGTCTCAAACACGTTTTCGTGCGTTCCTTTCATTCCACGAATAATTGGAGCAAGAATTGAAATGTCCCGTTCTCCTTCAGAAAGAAGGAAACTCACAATGTTTTCTGCTGACTGCGGACGAATGCTTGCACTGCAATGCGGACAGTGCATAACCCCAATTCGGCTAAATAACAAACGCAAATAATCATAAATTTCAGTTACTGTGCCAACTGTTGAACGCGGATTTTTTGAAGTTGTTTTTTGTTCAATACTAATTGCTGGCGAGAGCCCATCAATACTATCCACATCTGGCTTGTTCATAATTCCTAAAAATTGCCGTGCATATGCTGAGAGAGACTCAACGTATCTTCGTTGTCCTTCTGCATAAATCGTGTCAAACGCAAGAGTGGACTTGCCTGAACCAGAAAGTCCAGTAATAACAATAAATCTATCTCGCGGCAAATCAATACTAATGTTTTTCAAATTGTGTTCTCTTGCTCCTCGAATTCGTATTGTATCTTGCATGCAGATCTCCTCTGTTTGTTCGCTAAGTTTTTTAAATTCGTTAAACTGTTTGCAACGTTTTATCCTTTTTCTTTTTTGTTTCCTTCACTTGTTCTGTGTCTTGGTTCATGTTTCTCCCCTTAATTGTGCAAGTGTGTCTCGTAATTCAATTGCTTTTTCGAAATCTAATTGTTCAGCAGCAATGTGCATTTGCGCTTCAAGTTCAACTAGTTTTTTGTGCAATTCTATTTTGCCAAGATGTTTTATGCCTTTTATTTCTCTTGTTTTTGGAGCAATGTTTTTTATGATCGTTTCTGGCGTGATGTGATGTTCGTCATTATATCTTATTTGTGCTTCTCGTCTTTCTTTTGTGATTTGTATTGCTGAACGCATTGAACCAGTCATATGTTCTGCGTACATGATTACTCGTCCATGCACGTTGCGTGCAGCACGACCGATTGTTTGAATGAAGCTTTTTTCGTTTCGCAAAAATCCTTCTTTATCAGCATCTAAAATTGCAACAAGAGAAACTTCAGGAATGTCAAGCCCTTCTCGCAACAGGTTAATTCCAACAAGCACATCAAACTCTCCTTGTCGCAACGAGCGAATGAGTTCTATTCTGTCTAAACTTTCAACTTCAGAATGAAGGTACCTTACCTTAATGTCCTTTTGGCTAAGATAGTTCGTGAGATCTTCAGCATTTCTTTTTGTGAGAGTTGTGATGAGCACACGTTCTTTTTGCGAAACCACCTTTCGTATTTCTAACATAAGATCTTCAACTTGACCTTTAATTGGGCGCACTTCAATTGTTGGATCGCAAAGACCGGTTGGGCGAATGATAAGCTCCACTACTTGCTTTGAATTATTCTTTTCGTATTCTGCAGGTGTTGCAGAAACAAAAACAGTGTGCCTGAAATATTTTTCGAATTCCTCAAATTTAAGCGGGCGATTATCAAATGCACTTGGCAAGCGAAACCCAAAGTCCACAAGGTTCTTTTTACGAGCATAATCTCCTTTGTACATCGCATGCGCTTGAGGTATTGTCTGGTGGCTTTCATCAATAAGAAGTAAGAAGTCTCTTGGAAAGTAATCAAGAAGAACAAACGGAGGCGCGCCTTTCTCTCGTCCATCAAAATGCCGTGAATAATTCTCGATCCCTGAACAATATCCAACTTCACGAATCATTTCAAGATCATACTTTGTTCTCTTTTGAAGACGTGTTCTTTCAAGAAGCTCAAGTGTAGGACTCCATTCTTGTAATTCTTGCTGTATTGACTCAAGAGCTTTTTCGTGCAATGCTTCTGGAATCACAAACTGCTTTGCAGGAAATATTTTTATGGAAACTAGTTTTGCAATTACACTTCCTGTAATGTGATGGACTTCTTTTAATTTCGCAATTGCATCATCTTCAATTTCAATTCGTACAATTTCATCATCATATGCAGGAATTACATCTATTGTGTCTGCACGAACACGAAACGTTCCTGACGTAAGCGCAATGTCATTTCGCTCATACTGCATGTTGATAAGAAACATAAGGAGTTGCTGTCGTGTCATTTTTTTCCCGCAAGTAAGTTCTAGTGAGAGAGTTTCGAAATTATGTGGGTCTCCGAGTCCGTAAATACAACTAATTGATGCTACAACAATGACGTCCTTTCTTGCAAGAAGCGATGCTGTTGCTTTGAGCCGCATTTTTTCAATTTGTTCATTGATTTGTGCGTCTTTCTCAATATACGTATCTGTAGTTGGAAGGTAACTTTCCGGTTGATAATAGTCATAGTACGAAATGAAGTATTCAACCCGATTGAGAGGAAATAACTCGCGCAATTCAGCATACAACTGTGCTGCTAGAGTTTTATTGTGTGCAAGAATAAGTGTTGGTTTTTGCACGTTTTGAATTAAGTTCGCCATGACAAACGTTTTACCACTTCCAGTAATTCCAAGAAGAGTTTGCCTATCAAATTTCTTGTAGCCACTCACGAGCTTTGCAATTGCCTCTCTCTGACCTCCTGCTGGTTTGAATGATGAGGTTAGTTTGAATTCCATAATGGATTATTTTCAGAGTGCGCCCTTTTAAAGCATTCGGGGGAATGTCCAGTGGGCGATATTGAAAAGATCTTTTTTTTTCGAAACTTGATACTACTGTAAAACAACAAAGCTTATATACTACGCAACTGGCAGCACGACCGGTGGAAGAAGTGGAAATTCTAAAAACATCCCAACGCATGGACCAAATCACAGATCCAAAAATAACGCAGCAACGAAGAACTTCAAATGTTTTAGACACTGAACTTGAGGAATTGCTCTCAAAACAACGAGCAGCAATCAAAGTTGTTGGTTGCGGAGGAGCGGGCAATAACACCATCAACAGAATCGCTGAAGTTGGCATTCAAGGCGCTGAAACAATCGCAATTAACACTGATGCACAAGACTTATTGTACACAACAACAGATAAAAAAATTCTTATTGGAAAGGAAGTCACGCGCGGTCTTGGAGCAGGAAGCGACCCAAAATTAGGAGAAGAAGCTGCACGAGAAAACGAGCATGACATCAAAACTGCGTTACAAGGAAGTGACATGGTCTTTATCACGTGCGGACTTGGTGGCGGAACAGGAACTGGCTCAGCACCAGTAGTTGCAGAAATTGCAAAAAAAATGGGTTGCTTAACAGTTGGCGTTGTCACAATGCCCTTCACTATGGAAGGCAATAGAAGATACGAAAATGCAGTTGTTGGACTTGAACGACTTGAACAAAGTGTTGATACACTCATCGTCATACCAAATGACAAACTTCTCGAACTCGCACCAGACTTGCCACTCCACACTGCGTTTAAAGTTGCAGATGAAATTCTAACTAGCGCAGTCAAAGGAATTGCTGAACTTGTCACTCGACCTGGCTTAGTTAATTTAGATTTTGCAGACATTAGAGCAGTCATGTCAAGCGCAGGGGTTGCATTAATTGGAGTTGGAGAAAGCGATAGCGAAAATAGAGCAGCTGAAGCTGTAGAAAAAGCAATTAACAACCCTCTTCTTGATGTTGACATCACTGGCGCAAATGGAGCACTCATCAATGTTTCTGGAAACAAAGACATGACACTTAATGAAGCAAGACAAGTTGTTGAAGCAGTAAGCAAACGCCTTAGCGAAAACGCAAAAATAATTTGGGGAGCACAAATCTATGAGGATATGGATAGAACACTTCGAGTGATGCTCATCGTAACTGGAGTTCGAAGCCCACAAATATTTGGCTCAACAAAAACAACAACCCAAGTTGCAAAACAAGAAATGTCAACTGAACTTGGAATTGAGTTTGTGGATTAAGACTCTGCAGTTCGCGCTCTTCCTCACAGCAGAATCTTATAACTACAACTACTACGACTATTCAAGAGTTCGTTTAACGATCGTCTGAGTGGGGAATAGAGATCTCACGAAAGTTTTAGCAAATGTTTCAAAACTCAGTCGTCACTATCTTTAGGTGCTTTCTCAGCTGCTGAAAGACAATGCCATTGAAAACGTCTTGCAAATGTTGCTAATTCGTGAATACGAAATCTCTGCGATGGACAAGGAATTTTTCGCGCCTCTATCATTTCAGATAAGTATCTCTTACAAGTTGCGGCATACTTTTGCAATTCATCATCCGAATAACGACCTTCATCTCCCCAAGGCGGATGTTTACATTGTGCTGCATTCTCTTTAATTTGCGCAAGATATTCATCAATAACACGCGTTCTTGCGTCGAGAATTTTTTCTGCTTGACTTGTCGAGATAGTTTTATCTCCTGCAGAATAACCAACTAGTGTAAAAAGCGGTTGTAACCTGGAAAGATAATTTGCTACTTCTTGCGGAACCTCGTCACTTTTCTCGCCTAACCTATCGAGAAGTGTTGCAGAATTGCCACAAAGAATGCCCCAATGATCAGCAACCTTTCTTGGTAATTGCGCCAGATCTTTATCAAAACAACCAAGTACCATTGTGATATGAAACAAATTGAGAACTATAAAAAGATTACGACAAAAAGCAGCTATTGAAAAATTCGGTATTGCCTCACCCTTCTTGCTGTGGACCAATGGTTTTATGGTAGCGAAGGGAGCTTCTTTAAATTTCGGGATAGAATACGAAAATCAGTTTCACAATACCAGTCTGGATTTTGTTGTATGACCATTTCAACTTTATCTCTAAGCGTAATCCTTCCAGTATCAACCTGTTCCATAATAAAATTTCTTTCAATGCAATGCCCTACATCAAGTCTTTCTGCTCGAGGGTCAACATTCTTTTTACTGAAGTAATCGCCTCACCAATCATGTACAAGGATCCTGTAATGACAATAACATCATTTTTTTTTGCGAATTGAAGTGCTTCTCGTATGGCAATGGTGGGCTTAGGAATTATGAGTACATTGGAATTGTACTCTCTTACTGCTCGGGCTAGTTTGTCAGCAGGGATTGGCTTGAAACTTCCTTCTGTGACAATAACTTGTTTAAACAATGGAACAAGATCTCGAACCATCAAATCATGTTCTTTATCACTCGCAATTGCAAGAATAAGAACTGAGAATGGAGGCTTTTTCTGAAATTGTTCATTTAGCGTAAGAAGTTCTCTTCTTTGTTTGGCTAATTGATGAAGAAAAGTAACGATGGCATTTATTCCTGCAACATTATGCGCGCCATCAACAAGAACAAGCGGGGAATTATTCACAATCTCAAGCCTTCCCGGCCAAGTCGCATGTGCAAGTCCTTCTTTAATTGCACTGTCAGAAATGGCAATTCCCTCATTTCGTAATTGCGCTATTGTTGCAAGCGCAAGTTGCGCGTTTTGGAGTTGATGATCACCTAGCAGCCGGATAAAAAATTCTCCACAAATTCTTCCTTCAGAACGAAATACTTGCCCTTCTAAATTAGAAGAAATCCGATGAACAGTAATTGATTCGTGGCTGCTTTGGAATTCTGATGTTAGTTCTTTGCAGTGTCTTTCGAATAAGTTTCGTATCTCAGAATGTGTTTCTCCAGTCACAAGCGGAACACCTCTCTTTATTATGCCTGCTTTTTCGTTTGCAATCTCAAGAAGTGTACTCCCCAAATACGCTTGATGATCAAAAGAAATATTTGTGATTACACTCACAATTGGCAAAAGAACATTTGTTGCATCTAAACGACCTCCCATTCCAACTTCAATCACTGCAATGTCAACTTTTTGTCGTCTAAAAAATTCAAACGCGATTCCTGTTGTAAATTCAAAGAATGTTGACGCGAGTCCAGCGTTCGCATACTGATTTCTTATGAATTCTGTGAGTTCAATAAGCTGCTCATCAGTAATTTCAATTCCATTTACTTGTATTCTTTCATTAAATCTCACAAGATGAGGACTCGTGTACACGCCAACGCAATACCCTTGACTTCTCAAGACTGATGCAAGAAAAGCGCACGTGCTTCCTTTTCCGTTTGTACCTGCAACATGAATTGTTTTATAAGAACGTTCGGGATTACCCATCATGGACAAAAGTTTTTCTGTCGTTTCAAGCCCTAAACGAATACCAAAACGTTCAAGCGAATACAAATAGTCTAATGTGGAGCGTGACACGGTGGAATCAGTAGACATAATCGAGTTTAGTTAGGATACATTAATAAAGTTTCATTTAACATAGTTGCACAATGAATCAACGAACGCAACTATTTCTCGTGCACGGTGGAATGACGTTTAAGAACAAAACGGACTACGTGCAGTTCTTGAAAAATAGAAAGATAACCCTTCAAAAGAGATCAAAATGGAGTGAGGACTATGTCACAAGAAATCTAGGAAAAACTTTTGAAATCATACATCCGAGGTTTCCACTACAAGATAATGCGAAATATTCCGACTGGAAGATTCATTTTGAGAGACACATTCCGTTTTTACGAAACAACGTAATTCTGATCGGTTGTTCACTGGGTGGGATTTTTCTTGCAAAATATTTGTCAGAGAACAAATTTCCAAAGAAGATTCTGGCAACATATTTAGTCGGCGCCCCATTCGATGATGCATTGCCCTCTGAAGATTTGGCAGGAGGATTTAAACTCAAATCAGATTTATCAATGCTTGGAATGAGGTCCGGAAATTTAACTTTTTTATTTTCAAAAGATGATCCTGTCATTCCTCTAGCGCAGGCTCACAAATATAGAAACAAATTAAAAAATGCGAGCATCATCATATTGGATCGCAAGTACGGACATTTCAACATACCTGAATTTCCTGAATTAATCAAGATGATAAAAAAAGATATTAAACGTTAAAACCACATGAACGTAACTCGCAGTCTAGGATTTGTCTGTGAGCGAGTCCGAAGACGAGCAAACTTTGAAATCTTATTTTCTATTTCTCCAAGTAATAAGACAAGAATTTTTAATCCAGCAGTCAGGACACATTTCGTGTTGTTCGTAGAGTTGACCAAAACACGGATCCTCAACGAGCTTAGTTACCTTAGGACGCATTACAATTGACTTAGTCTCTACGGTATATTTAAACATTCGCAATCACACAATTGGGGTGACAATTGCTATGTAGCGTCATGTATCAGATCTTCTTCAGTATTCTTAGAGCAGCAATTTTGCGGTGTAATGTTTCAGCGCGAATTCCAGCGAGGCGTGCTGCTTTTGTAACACTTCCTGTTTTATTGAGTAGTGTAGTAATGTACTGGTTGTCAAATTCATCATCTGCATCACCTAAAGATATTGTTGCAAAGGGAACTTCTCCACTAATTTGTCTACTTACATCATCTGCATGAGAATACAATGAGCGAATGCGTTCTGGATGAAGAATAGAACTATACGCAGGAAGAACGCTCTGAAATGCGCCTTTCACTGCTTCAGTTCTGAAGTATTCCTCACGATGAAGTTCTTGCCTGAACAACCGAACGTCCTGCAATCTACTTGCGAGTAGACGATGAAGTGTACGTCTATTCACTCCAAGAAGCCGAGCAACTTCCGCAACATTCCCAAAATGCGCAGAAAGTACTTTAGTAACATATTGCGTTCGAAAAAGACGCTTTGCCTCTTTGTACTTGAGATTTGTATCAACAAAAGGACGCCATACTAATCGAATCTTATTCGACACTTCTACCTCGAGTTTTTCAATTCTAACTCCAAGATATTTTTCAAGAGCGCCTTCCACCACCGGAAGAATTTTTTCTTCAAGCTTATCACCAACAGTATTTCCCAAAGCAGGTTCCAATGGCAGCATAAACCTGCTATATTCGTTCTCTTAATCAATGTTGTGGGACGTATTGTTCAACCTGTAGATGTTAACTGTTGACTGTTAAGAATTTGGCTTTTTTAACGTCGGGCCTAACCGAAGTTGATTGCCCTTGAGGAATCATCACGGAGCGAAGCTGAGGAAAAATCCAAAGTACGCGGGCGAGCGTATTTTAAGGCAGATGTCGTCATCATATTGTGCCTTCCAAGTGGTTAAATTAACCAAAAGGTTTATAAATTGTGGTTGATATCTTATTCAAATGGCAGATAAAGAACAAAAAGTGTTAAATTTTGATTTAGAAATTGTAGATGCAAGAAGTACTTTAGATGCATATAGAACACTTCTTGCTCGAGAATGGGTACAAGTCGTTTATAGAGCAGACAGTGCAGAATTGAGCGATGTTCTTAAAGATGAATCTTATCCAGAGTGGGGATTCAAAAAAGGAGTTCTTCCAGCGCACATAAGAAATGTTTCAATAGATCAAGAACGGGGGGAACGAGTTGAATTAATTTATAATGGAAGATTAAACCATCAAATAGAAGAAAAATATTGGGAAGATAGAGGATATAAAACCAGACCAGTGAAGAAATCAATGCAAGTTTTTGATACAGATGGAAAAGTCATTGCAACATATGGTTTAAACAGAGTATTAATCGAAAGAGATAAACTTGACAGATTTATAGAAAACATGAGGTAGTGAGACGCCCGAAGAAGTTAATTTTTGGCGCTCGTAAATAGAGAATCAATATTTATTTTCGGTACTTCAATTAGTTCACTTAATTTTCTGAACTGAAATTTAGCTTCACTAATACGCTTTTGTGCAGATGTTTTATTGAGATATTCTTTTGGTAATTCTTTGTTAATTATCTCAAATGAACGAGTTATTTTTTAATTCCAGATCAAGACAACGTAGTTGATACATTCAAACGCTTATTCAGTTGGATAAGTAGTTTTGACGCTCCACAAAATAATAAATCAGAAAAATCTGGGGAAACCAACGTGAAACGAAGCGAACCACTTAATGCGGGTTATACGAGGTTGAGCGAAGCGACACATCAAGATTTACCACCGCAGGCTTCAAAATCCGCTTAAAATAGAAATACAAAGAACATCCGCAACTTGACGGATAAGATTTACATTCATGGCGTGATTAATAGTGTTGTGGGAAAAAGTTTAATAACCCCTGTCTTCTTGTACATCACATACAACTCTAACATGGCAAAATCACTTGAAAAAAAAGTAGCGAGCGCATGGGATAAGAAGGCAGAAGAATTTGCAGAAAAATTCATGGATGATGAAGCAACCAAAAAACAAGCAAGACTTCACCAAGCAGGTTTCAAAGGAGCATACAGAGTTGCAGAAAAGTATGAAGAGGAGACGTTAAAGCCAACTATTGGTGCTAAGCTCACAAAAGCGCAAGCGTGGGACTTAATTGCAGAATATGTCTCTAAAGCAATAAAAAAAATTCATTCTCATAAGAATTATGGTCTTGGAGAGCCTAACATTGAGGAGTTGCTAAAAATAATTCATAAAGCTCCAGAATTGCAAAAAGCAAATATTGTTCGATCATATGCAGAAAGATACCTCGGTTTTGATCAGCAAAAACTTTCACAAATACATTATCAGTTAACTGAAACAGAACTTGAAGAAGATGAAACTTACACTGACACACTTCATGGGCTAATTATGAGTCAGCAGAAACAAGGAGAATCTGTAGCTCATGTTAGAGGACAACATCTTGAAAAATTATACGAGGAGACAAAACCAACCCGTGAACAACTTGAGAATTGGCTCACAAATCATCCTTATGTTAAGGAAAAACTTGAGTTTAGTGGGCCAGTATATGTACCAGAACCAAAAAGTAACGAGACAAAAAGTATGGTTACTCAAGTGATGGATGAAACACTTCACGAAAATAAAAATTTCCTCAAGGAATACCAAGCGAAAGTAAAAAAGAGAACGCGAAGAGCTGCCGCATAATTGCGCTACAGGAATTTTGGGAGATTTCATCCTGTCTTTTCTAAATTCTTTTAAAGGAAATCAGAGAATTTTTGAGCAAGAAAACTAAACCTTCTCAAGTCGCATATTTGCCACTTCTTTATCTTCATTAAACTTTTCTCCCAAGAACGCATGTTCCTTGAGTACATTTGCACGATATGAACGAACAGAAACAGTTTCGCCTAGAAGTTTCAACAACATCTTTAATTCCTTTTTGTCTCGTAAGAACACTTCTGCACAATAGCCATTCAAAGTTCGAAACGCAGTATTCACGTGCCAATTCTTCTCTAGAATTTCTCGAACGCGAAGAGTCTCGTGGCAATCTTCGAGAATTATTCGTTTACCTGAATGACGAGAACGAGGTGGACGCTTCATAAAAATCCAAATTCGCAACGGATGATTATAGTTTGTTGGATCAATTAATGTAGTAAATCGCGGGGTGAGCAGAATTTCTTGTTTTTTCCATCGCGACCACACGTAGGATGTTGAAACATCAAGGGCACGACTAAGCGCACTCACACTCGTTCTACAATTAGTTCTCCAACACTGCAGAATTGCTTCATTAACGTTTCGCACAGTATTTAATGTTCAACAGAGCTTTAAATGTGTATCTCGAAAGATTTCCGGAACACAATTGCTGACTTGAACTGGCAGTAACGAGCGAACTCACAAATGTTTCACACAAGTTTTATAAGTTCACATGAGGAGTATTTCAACGAGGGGAAGGTTCTCCTCTTTAGGGCCCTTAGCTCAGCCTGGTAGAGCATTCGGCTCTTACTTGCGCGATATCGTTCAATGTCTTTGTGCAAGCAGATACCGAAGGGTCGTGGGTTCAAACCCCACAGGGCCCGTACAAACAACAACATTATAAACCCTTGAAAAACAGATAAGCTCGGTGAGTGAAATGACATCTGATAATTACGCAACTAGAACCGAGGCTCCTTCTTTCAATAAATTCTTGGCGAGACTCGCGAACAGAATTGACGATGG
>JAHFPE010000119.1 GCA_023261345.1 Candidatus Woesearchaeota archaeon | reverse complement strand
AGCAACACATTATCTTTATAAACTCTTCCGTTGAAGAAACCCTCATGGAATATGATTATGACTCACTTCTGAAACGAGGAAGAACACAAATGCCGTCTAGTGTTCTTGAACGAGAACGCTTTGAAATTCCAAAAGCAAGAGGACATTTTGAAGGTAACAAAACAATCATTAGTAATTTTCGCCAGATCGCAACACAACTTCGGCGACCTGAAGAACACTTACTCAAATACATTCTCAAAGAACTTGCAGCACCAGGAGATATTACAAAAACAGGTTTTCTTGTGCTTGGAACAAAAATTCCAGCAACAAGAGTAAATGATAAAGTAAAAGAATACGCAACAGAATTCGTTCTCTGCTCTGAATGTGGAAAGCCAGATACTGACATCAAAAAAGAGGGAGACTTCCATATTTTGCGATGTTCAGTATGTGGTGCTAAGAAGGCGGTTAAGAGCAAGATTTAAATGGTCTTTGAAGTTGAATCGCGCGCAATTCTAAGAGAAGAACAATACAACTCACTTCTCAAGGAACTTCAAAACACCGCAACATTTGTGGAACAAAAAACGCGCCTATCTTTATGTTTTACTCGAATTGAAACTCTTGATGCACGAGAATTATTAAACGAAACTACGGATCTACGAGTACGCATAACAAACAATAACGCGGAGATAGTTCTCAAACAAGGACCGTGGAGCGTTCGAGATCAACGACGTGAAATTACAATTCAAATTGAGAAAACAGATTTCTGGTCTGCAGTAGAATTGCTTCGCAATATTGGCTTTGTAACAGGGTTTATCGCGGAGACTGAAACAACAGTATTCACACAAAACAATTTGGAGTTTGCAGTTGTAAAAACCTGCGATACCTTATATTATGTGGAGGCAGAGAAGATGGTTACAACAAAAGAATTCATCGGGAGAGTTCAAGCTGAAATTGAAGAAGCATTTGCAAAACTGCACATACGAACAGCAACAGAAAATGAGTATCACGAACTCCTCAATAACATGAACCGCAAACACGGAAGATTTAATTTTGAAAAGCAGTCAATTGAGGAATTCAGAAGAAACTATGCGACATATTTCAGTTGATGTATGAACTTGGTGATTCGTTGTTCATTTCAATTCGGCTATGAGACGCAGTAGAGTCCAACTCGCAGAATCTTATTTCATACGAACTAATCTTCCCGTACTTCTCGCTCGCGTAACTGCCCACGAACAAAAAAGAGTTCCAATTATCAGCCAAAGCATACTTGTTAGAATGAGATATAAAAAACTTGCTTCTCCTATGTGCGCTGCCTGCTTGAGAAGGTTGAATGCGTGTGTTGTTGGTAATAATTGTGCGATTGCGTGTAGTGGCCATGGGAAAACTGTTGTTGGATAATAAACTCCACTTACTACTGTGATCGCATCGATTAATGCGTATAAGAAACCGTATGAGTTGGGACCTTTCAATATTGCAATTCCAAGCGTGATGAGAGAAAAAGCCATTCCTGCAATGATGCTTGCAAGTAATCCTAAAACCAGAATGTTCATGTTGGGCATTGAAAACGAAAATAACACTGTGCTCACTCCCACGAATAAAAGTGCGACGATAATGGTTTTGATGAACGCAATAATCCATCCTCCTACGAGAAGTTCCCATGTACGAATAGGTGTCACAAATAACTGCTCAAGAGAGCCGCTCCATGTGTCCTCCATGATGATATGCGCAGGTTCGATTTGAAAATTGTAAACTATGCGCCAGCCGACTGTGCTAAGAATAATCATGGTAAGAACATCTTTGTTTGTTGTTACAAAAGCCGCAAATAATGCAGTGCTAAGAAATGCCACCAAAGGCCATACTGTGATGTCCATCATTCTGAACATATCTGCTTTGAGCATGATTACGCTTCGATATACGCAAGCATGTATTCTATGTAGAGCGCTCATCTTCTGCCTCCTTCGTGAGATTGAGGAAAACTCCCTCTAATGTTGTGGATTTTGAAGATGTTTTGAGTTGTTTACTTGTTCCTACTGCAACAATTTCTCCTTTATGAATAACTGCAATTCTATCACAGAGTTCTTCTGCTTCTTGCATGTTATGAGTGGTGAGCAACAATGTGCAGTGTTCGTTATTGAGCTGTTTCAATAATAGACGCATAGTTCGCGCTGCATGAACATCAAGTCCTGCAGTTGGCTCATCAAGAAGAAGTATTTTGGGATTATTGAGGAGCGCTTTTGCAAGAAAAAAACGTTGCCTCCATCCTGAACTAAGATCACTGACAATGCAATCACGTTTCTCCCAAATACCTGTCTTCCTCATAGCGTCTATAGCTCCTTTTTCCTCTACAGAGTAAAGTTTGGCATAGTATTTGAGTAGTTCACGAGTACTTATGTTTTGAAGCACACCACTGAAACCTCGCACAATATTAATTTCCTGCTGAATCTCTTTGTAATGCGTTTGCACATTTTTTCCGAGCATAGTAACTGTTCCATTATCCGGAGTAGTTACTCCTGCAAGAATTGAGATAAGTGTAGTTTTTCCTGCACCATTTGGTCCGAGAAGCCCGAATATTTCTCCTTTATTTATGGATAAGGAAATATTTTTGAGCGCAGTGATGTTTGATTTTTTTGAATGAAATATTTTACTCAAGCCTGAAATTTTTATATCGTCCATCCACTTCAACCACTCCCCCACGTATTTAATCCTGTCTGTCGTTCCTTTTCCTTCCCAAATACTGATTCGACCATACGATGAAGAAGTTGAATACTTTGTTTTAAGTACGGTGAAAGATTATATTTGTTTGCAAGAGCAGTCGTTGCACCAAGATACTTTACAACATTTCCCTCACTCACTGTAAAGATAAGTTTTCCATTACATTCAACACACTTTCCAACAAGAGGAGGCCTGCGGTATTTTTCGTTACAATCAACACAACGAAACTCTTGAGTTGCAAACTTACGCAGGTTTCCACGAGCATCTTTAATGAAGTGCTTTTCTATAACAAGGCGTGCAACATCGCTTGTGTCAACAGCACGTATTTTTTCTGCAAGCTCCATTTGCCCATTTAATTTATCTTCCATTGTTGGAAGTGTTTTGTATGCAGAACAACGCACTGCATCATTCACATCAACAACTGAATGGGTAAAACCCATTTTTTCGTACTGATTTGGAGTTCCAAGACGTGCCTTTAACTGATCTATCTTTACTTCAGAAGCAGACTTAAACGCGAGCGCCTTCTCGTATAATTCGAGAGGGTAATACCAAGCGACATCAAGATCAAATGCCATGTCATCAACTTCGCTAGGAATTATAACCGTTGTGAGAACTAACGGTGCATCCATCGTACTTCCTCTGCTTTCTGGAAGATACTTACGCGAAAAGTTCAGGAATGCATCCATGAGCAAGATTATACATGCCTCATCGCCATCACAATCCCTTCGGGTTGCTGCATGTAAGTAAGGATGCGCAAGAAAACCAAGAGTATCACTAAACCCGATAATTCTTCCCACAATTCCAGCTGAAGTATGCGGCGCAAGACAAATCACAAGATGACCAACAAGGTCTTGCGGTTTGGTTGCATTGTAAAAAGATTTCTCCTTGTACAGCGAAGCGAGTTCTTCATCAATAAATTGGGTGAGACGTAACAGCACGTCATCAGCACGCTCATC
>JAHFPE010000118.1 GCA_023261345.1 Candidatus Woesearchaeota archaeon | reverse complement strand
TCTATTCACGCGGCACTTTATGACGGTGCAATACGAGTTCTGCGTGAGAATGACAATTTCGGTTGTCGATGCATTAACGCACTTGAAAAAGCGAAAGATTTGCGTGAAGAGTTCATTGCAATGAGCACAGATAAGAAAAGTAAGTATAGAGTGGTTCATGAAGATTGGATTCAAGTATATAGAGTACAGGAAGGAAATGTTGGAGGAGATAACAATTATTCTTACGAATTTAGAAAACCCGATGGGAAAAAACCCCTTGAATTCTTTGGTGTTCTTCTTCCGCTATTGATTGCAGATGAGAAATTCAAAAATTCCGATGATGTTGCAAAGAAATTGCTGGAGAAGCACATGAATTGGCTAAGACCAATAAAATAAAAAAACACATAATTTTTTTTCTTGAAACAACATTTTTAAAGAAGCGCTCTCTTCAAGTCATATGGCACAGCTTCTTTTTTTGCAAGACAGTTATTTACAAGAGATAGATGCGCAAGTACTCGCTGTGAATGGGAAGAATATCTTACTTGACAAAACAATTTGTTATCCAACTGGCGGAGGGCAACCTTGCGATTATGCCATACTACAAACAGAAGATAAACGTTCTTGCAACGTCATCAATGTGAAAAAAGATGCCGGAAATATTGTACATGCAGTTGATGAAGAAGTTCTACTCGTTGGAGACACGATTCATGTTGTGCTAGATTGGAAGCGAAGATATTCACTGATGCGCATGCACACTGCAGCACACGCTCTTTCTGCAATTTTTCAGCGAAACGCGAATGCATTAATCACTGGAAATCAGCTTGATGTTGAGACATCACGAATTGATTTTAGTTTGGAAACTTTTGATCGAGAACAAATTGAGAGTTGCGTTGCTCAAGCAAACTTCGCACTTGCAGAAGGGCATGATATTTCAGTGTACGAAATTTCACGTGAACAAGCAAGCGAAAAGCAAGAACTTTGCAAGCTTGCTAGTGGCCTGCCAGAAGGCATTTCTGTGTTACGCATCGTAAAAATGGGCAGCATTGATGAACAGCCAGATGGCGGAACACACGTGAAAAATACTAAAGAAGTTGGAAAGATTGTAATCAAAAGTGTGGAGAATAAGGGACAAGGAAGAAAGAGAATGTATTTTATTCTTGAAAACTCGTAAGTTCGCGTATTAATTTAGTGATCGAATTTGGGTTGAGCACCCCGCAGTTCTGCTGTGATCTGGTGTTTGATTCTCGAATCTTCCATTATTAGTAGTATTCCTCGGCATGCGTTTTTTCAAATTCCCACATTTCCTTTGCGTGACGAGCAGTTTGTGCAGGATCAGGTTTTCCACTTAGGAATTTGTGCGTTGGACGTAGTTTTTTAAGTTTGTTACCAGTTTTTACCCAGTACTTGTTGCCGTCATCAGTTTGAATTGCTTGCTCATCTATTTCTTTTTCGATGAGTTCTGGATGAACGAATCTGTATCCTATTGAATCTGGAACGTCTTTGATGCGATGACACACTATTATAACTGTAGCGTGGGTCTTCCCAAGCATGTTGAGAACTGGAATTTGTAATCTATTGCCAATCTCAGGCCGAGTTGTGTCTAAAAACTCATCACACAAATACACGTCTTTTTCTTTTAAACTTCGAGCAGTGTTTGCGGTGTCCATTAATTCACTTTCAAGCCCGCCTTTATTTGCGTGTTGTGGTTTCACATACGACCTTCGTAATCTGGCGTTGTACGGAATTTCAGCTTTTCTGCAAGGCAAAGGAAGTCCTGCACAACCATATTGATGATATAAATCAATTGCGTTAAGCAATGCGGTTTTTCCACCGCTATGCGCCCCTCCAATTATGACTTTATTTTCTTCTCGCGTGTACCAGAAATCAAATGGAACTGGACTAGTTTCCTGCTCATTAACACCCAAAGGATACGCGTCTTCAATTAAGAATCTTTGTTCGTTATTCATAACTGGCATACTAATCGGTAGCCCTTTTTTCCCCCGTTCTCTTGAAATAATCGAATGCCAGTAAAAAACGCCAAGTGTGTAAAGAAGAGGCCCTGCGGAAATGCAAAAATCACCAATTTTTTTTATGTGCTCTTCTACATTAGGATAAGGCTTTTTCTCCCATTTCCAAAGACCAAGATCCACATGTGCTGGATCAGGTTCAACCGCAACAAGTTTTGTTTCCCACCTCAATGCGCCTACTCCATGATATTCATAATTCATTTTTGGATTCAATAGTACTCTGCCTTTTTCTGCACCAAAAAACTTTGCTGCACGAGTGAATGGCTCTTTGGTCAGGAGTTGTTGAATGTCTCTTGCGAAAGATGCGGTAAGATCACTGTTTAGTAATTCTGAAAGATTTGCCAATTCCTTTACAAGAACACTAAAATATTCTCCAATAGAACCCGAATGATTATTACTACTTACTATTGTGTTATGAGTACTTAGTAAAGTTTCAAGCGAACTTATTATTTTTGATGAAGAATTGAGCGCTTCATTTGCAAAAAAGGAATATATCTCTTGTCGTTTCTTAACATGCTCAAGTGTTGGAGGTTTGAGCAAAAATTCTTGTAATGCCCATGTAAACCACTCTATGCTTCCATTAAACTCAATATCAGGTGCGAGTTCACGTCCATGTGCGTCATACCTTCCCTTCGAATAAGTGTGCTGATCAGAGAAAAGATATGATTTAAGTCTATGACTAGGCAATTTTCTTTTCTCTTCCCGACTTTCTTGAGAACTATAATATGCCTCAATATTAGAGATGTCAGTTTCTTTTCGTAGTCCGAGCAATTGAAATGACTCAAAATCTACAGATTCTTTCACATCCGCACACTCTTAAAAATTATTTTTTCAACTCGCTCAGTCCATTCATTGTGTTCACGTACAATATCATGAGTATTCAGCCTTTCATTCGCTTTTAGAGGAGATGTTACTTTTTCGAATGGTGCTGCAGTACATGTTTGCTCAAATAACTGTGTTGCGAATCGTTCAAGAATAGAAACATCTGGATGGCCCTCTTGTAATTGATATGATGGACGTATCACTCCTTTCTCTTCAGAATAGCCCGGAGAATAGACTTGCCATCCACCACTCCGATCATTACCCCGATGACTCACGAGTGCAACAACAGCTCCTTTGCTTTCAAATTCGCCAAGAATTTCTGGTTCTAACGCCTCTGCAGCATCTGGAGAAGCGTGCTGTAAAAATTCATCAATTAGAACTAAATCTCCAAGTTGAAGTTTTTTTGCCAGCCTGGCAAGGTATCTCTCATCCTGCTGTAACCTACCACCAGAAGAACTATACTCAACATCAAACGCATGATATATATTATTTATGACTGGAATTTCTGCGTTTTGTGCAGGCAGACAAAAGCCAGATAGTCCAGCAATATGGTAGTGCGCAATAAGTTGAAGACTAACCGTCTTTCCACCACTGTGTAGTCCCCAGAGTAATATGCGAGGCTTTTTGGGAAGATAATTAAGAGAGATTCCTACGGGTTTTTTCTCAACTTCAACTAATGGCTCTCCATTCCCAATACTAAAAACGCCAGCAGTATTAATTTCAGGAATACAAACTGGCAAACCTTCCTTTTTTCTTCTTAAGAAATATTCTGCTTCAGTCCATAACGCTGCAAAGGGCGCGTATAATTCACTGAGATGATCTAGCGCAAGATTAACTGCGTAAGAAACATACCCTTTCTGATCTCCTATTGATTCACTTGTTAGAAAATTTTGA
>JAHFPE010000117.1 GCA_023261345.1 Candidatus Woesearchaeota archaeon | reverse complement strand
TCTCGACGGCTCTCACGACGACTCTCGCGACGACGACTTTCACTACGACGACGAGCTCTGGACGAACAATATACGTTGATGCGATTCAGTATATTGCTGGCCGCAAAACGTTTTTTCATTTTGTTCAACTTTTTCTTTTTTTGTAAAAAGAAAAAGTTGCATAATTACATTTCTGCCTTTTGTAACAGCAAGAAATATCTTCAGAAAAGCGGCAAAGTACTTTTCTACCGCACTATCTGTTTGAGAAGTTCTTCTTTTGTTCTGAATTTTTGTTGGCAAGCAAAACAAATAATGAAGATTTTTCCATTTGCATTCTTTATGTAGGTTCCTTTTATTTTTTTAAGAAATGTCTCTGCAAGTTTTGCTTTACATAATTCGCACTGCATGACTTCAAAGTTCTGCTCTACATTTATAAAGATTTAGTGCTAGATTTCAAAACATGCCACGTATTGCGGTTGTGCAAAAAGATAAGTGTAATCCTATTGGGTGTGGAGGATACTTGTGTGCAAGATTATGTCCAGTGAATAGAGAGGGAAAAGACTGTATTGTTCCGAGTCCAGACAAAAAAGCGCGTATTGATGAGAAACTTTGTACTGGTTGTGGAATTTGTCCGAACAGATGTCCATTTGGTGCAATTTCTATTATTAATTTGCCAGAAGAGCTAAACGAGCCAATTCATAGGTATGGACAAAACGGATTTCATTTGTATCATTTGCCTATTCCAATCCTTGGAAAAGTGGTTGGAATTATAGGACGAAACGGTATTGGCAAATCAACTGCAGTGAAGATTCTTGCCGGATTACTTAAACCAAACTTAGGCTCTGAAGAAGGCGCTGCAATCGATGTACTTATTAAAAGATTTAGAGGAACTGAAGCGCAAGCGTACTTTCAAAAGCTCAAAGAACAAGGTGCTATTGTGAGTTACAAACCTCAGCAAGTTGATCTTCTTCCACACGCAGTGAAAGGAACAGTTATTGAATTGCTCAAAAATTGCAACGGAAAAGGCGATGAGATGCTTCAATTTGTGATAGAAAAACTTGATCTAATCAATGTGCAACAAAACAATATTAGTACACTTTCTGGCGGTGAGCTTCAGCGTTTTGCGATTGCTGCAGCGTTTCTGAAACAAGCAAATATTTATTTTTTTGATGAACCAACAAGTTTTCTTGACATCAAACAACGTCTGAAAGTTGCAAAGTTCATTCGTTCGATTTCAAATGACAAAACTGCAGTACTAGTTGTGGAACACGACCTTATTGTTCTCGACGCTGTTTCAGATCTCATTCATATCCTTTATGGAAAGCCACAAGTGTATGGAGTTGTAGCACAACCTAAAGCCGCAAAAGAAGGAATTAATGCGTACTTATCAGGATTTCTTCGTGAGCAAAACATGCGTATTAGAGAAAAGGCAATTACCTTTACTGCTTCGCCAGATAGACAAAAACGCAACACCCCTCTTATCTCTACATGGACGGAATTGCAAATTAAGTTAGGAGAATTCTCTCTTTTTGTTAAGGAAGGAGGACTAAAATCTCATGAGGTTATTGGAGTTGTTGGAGAAAATGGAATTGGAAAGACAACATTTGTTAAAATGCTCTGCCATAAGCTCGCACCAGAAACAGGTGTTGTTCAAGAGAAAGTGAAGGAAAGTTATAAACCGCAATATCTTGCTCCTACGAATGATCTCGTAAGTGATGTTCTTGCAAGGGCAATCACTCAATTTGATGCGCAGTTATTAAGACCGCTTGAACTCAAGGAACTTCTTACAAGAAAGCTCAGTGAACTTTCCGGTGGAGAACTTCAACGAGTGGAAATCGCAAGGTGTTTAAGTCAAGAGGCAGATGTTTTTTTGCTTGATGAACCAAGTGCATATCTTGATATTGAGCAACGCCTTGCAACTGCACGTGTAATTCGAGAGTTTGCTGAACAAACTGGTAAAACGATTCTTGTTGTTGATCACGACTTATTGTTTCTTGATTATGTGTCAGATAGACTCATGGTTTTCAAAGGAATACCTGCAAGACAAGGAATTGCAGAAGGACCATTCTCCATGGAAGTTGGTATGAATGCGTTCTTAAAAGAACTTGACCTTACGTTTAGAAGAGATGCAGAAACAAGAAGACCTCGCGCAAACAAAAAAGATAGCGTTTTAGATAGAGAACAAAAAGAAGCAGGAAAAATGTATTATGGTTGAAGTTGTTGACGTAATTGATGAGAACGATGTAGTGATTGGGCAAGTAACACGAGATGAATTATATCGAAAAAAGCTTTCGCATCGAATAGTTCATGTTCTTGTATTCAATAAAAATAATCAGATCTTGCTCACAAAATCTTGCGCAACTAAGCCATTCAACCCAAAAACGTGGGGCACCTCAGCAGGTGGACACGTTCAAGCAGGAGAAGCTACAGAACAGGCAGCAAAGCGAGAACTTAGAGAAGAACTCGGTATTCAAACAAACATAAATTTAATCGGAAAAGACTGGTTTGAAACTTTGCTTCAACAAAGAAAGTGTATAAGTGTTTTCAAAACTACATGCGAAGGTCCATTTGTTCCTAACAACGATGAAATAGAAAAAGTTGCATTCATGTCATTAACTGACGTTCGCTCGTTAATATCGGGAACAGAAAGTGTTACTGCTGAATTAATGTGGGTCCTCCAACGCTTTTTTTAGAGAATTCCTTCGAGTGTGGTTACGTCAGTTACGCCCCAACATTGTAGTTGCCGCGTTACATCTGCTCCAGTAATCAACGTGAAAGGACCGCTTGTCGTGAAATTCTTAACTACATCAACGTAACCATTTCTTCCAATTTGATCGTTGAGTTTTTCATTGTCCCATAATGAAACATAGCGGTCTTTGCTTGGCATTTTGAAATGCGGCGATCTACCTGTGGCATCCCCTGGCTGAGATGAAAAGCAAACCTGTACCCATCTAGAGGTGTCTAGGTTGGCAACTACTTGAGGAGCGTTAACTTTTGGAATATCTGTTCTTTGAGCGAATCCTGGATGTCCTTCAATTGCTGCTTCAAATGGAGTATTGCTTCTAAACAAGTTAAAATATGCACAATGCGATCCATAGTTGATAAGAATAGGAAGTGCACCGGTAGCTTTACCATATTTAGCAATTACCATCTCACCTTGCTCACGCGTGTATGTATCTATTTCAGAAATAACTGGTATAGTGACTCCATTCATAAACGTAAGTGTTCCCATAAATATGTTAAACACACAAGCGCTTTTTAAGGCTTATAGCAAAACACAAAAAAATTCCATAATGACTGTATTTTGCCATTAGACAAAAGAAACTAGCGACTTGTTCGTTTAACATTTACAAAGTGATTCATTCGCGAACACGTAATTGTTTTTGCGAACGTTTCAGCGACAATCAAAGGAAATACAATTGTTGCATCTGCGCATACTTTTACGCTTTGTGCATTTGAAAGAATTTTTCCCCATGATACTGCTTCATCTGGTCGTGCGCCTGCGTCGCTTCCGTCAAACTCTTGGTTTGTATTGATGTAAACTGCGTATTCTGCTCCGTTTCTCATCATTGTTGCGTTGCAAATGTGGTGTTTGACAATTCCTCCACCCAAAATAATGATGCCTGCTTTTTTTGCATCCATTGCTAGATTATTCATTTGCTTTACATCTTGTACAACATCAATCTTAAACGCTGTTCGTTTGTAGCTAAAGAAGTGTAGCATGTCTCCTATTGACCCATCAGTAATTGCGGGGCAGAATACTGGAATGTTGTGTTTTGCAGTCCA
>JAHFPE010000116.1 GCA_023261345.1 Candidatus Woesearchaeota archaeon | reverse complement strand
CATTCTCTTTTGTGGTTCATTGCGAAACTCAAGAAGAAATTGATGATTATTGGAAAAAACTTTCGGCTGTTCCTTTAGCCGAAAAGTGTGGCTGGCTCAAGGACAAGTATGGTGTCTCTTGGCAAATTGTGCCAACAGTTTTGAGTGAGGTAATGATGAGCGGTAACAAAGAAAAAATTGCAAGAGTCACAAATGCATATCTTTGCATGAAAAAGTTTAACATTGAGCTTCTCAAGAAAGCAAGCAATGAGAACTAACGTTTCCATTGGTGGCGCGTAGGTGAGCGAACTGCAAAACGTTTTGGCGGTAGTTTTAAATACATATTCTTCGACATTCGATAAAAAAGAGGTATTGGTATGGATGATGATTACGAGATAGTTCCTGAGAAAGAAATTCAAGAACTTAAGGATGAACTTGCGACGTTGCGTGGTCTTGATGCGCCTAAGCAACTCAGTGTGAGTGTTGTTGAGTTAAATGCAAAAATTGACAAGCTTCTTGAAATTTTTGATGAAGCGCTGAAGCAAATGCGAAGCGAGGAAAGCACTCCTGTTCTTGCAACATTACTAAATGAAATTCGTGATGAGCAAGTGCGTATGAGTGGCGTTCTTGAGGAATTGCAAAAAAACGAAAGTGATTTTGGCGAACGGCACAATGCTAGAGGGCCTAACGTGGAACAGCACGAATTTAGTGCGAATTCAGCAGAAGTTCTTGTTCCTGCAAAAGGACAGCGTGTTGTCCTGCCAGATCTTCCTTCGCTTCCCGACGGGAATTCACCTGAGGATAATGCGAGGTTTTCAGAACCTGATACAACGTCTCTTCCGCCACTTCCAAGGCCTCCAGAGCCTCCTCCGAGAAAGAGGTTTTTTTAGCCATGCTGAATAGAGAGCAGAGGTTTCTTGTTCTTTGCGCAAAAGCCAAACAACAAAACGAAGCAAGATCTTCTGCTTCACAAGTTGCATTCAAGCACTTATCGCACCCAATTCATGCTGATGAAAATATTCTTGATGAGGTTGCAATTCTCAAAAAAGAATTGATAAAGTCTCTTAAGCGAAAGCATGATCATACAAGGTCGTTTAACAAGACGCTGCACCAAAAGATTTCTGCTCTTGACCAAAAACTCGAAAAATATCTAGCACTTCATGTTGAGCGTCGAAAAAGAATAAAACATATTGAAGGGCGAGTTGTTGCTTCGAATAAAAAAGCAACTGCAATCTTTCTACTTAAAAAGCATCTTGGCTCACTTCAGAATATGTTAACGTTGCTAGGAAAAAATGAAGGTCAAAAGATTTTATTGCAAGAAAAAGTTTCTGCAATGCAAATGCGAATTGCAAGATTGCAAAGAAATGCAAATAAGTAACTAGCGCTCTGTCCTAAATGTCTGGCACTGCCGCCTTCCAATTGCGAGCAGCGTTAGGGGTCAAGTACTTTGTGACAAAGGACTATTGGCTGTAGGTCATAAAAGTGAGTATGTGAGCTGCGAGCATGGCGCAGTGCCAGCTAGGTCGCAACCGAGATTTTGGACAGAACCAAACGTTGAGTGAAGTTTAATAATACCTAAATCCTTCTTCTCGTAATGCGAGTGCTAACAAGTAGAATAACTGATACACTTTTTGCCACAGATCGAGCTGATGATGATGTTCTTCAGCTGTATATTCTTGGTGAGGAATTGGATTATACAGAAGAGGAAGTAGAAAGTCTTACTGCTGGGCAACGTGCCAACTCTCGACGTCGCTTTTTCGCGCTTTGTTCAAATTCTCCTGACGTTCTTAGTGGTCCTTGCGACATGAACGTGCTGTGGTATGGTGCGATTTCACCAGTTCCTTTTGTAACCGAATCGTACACTATTTCTATGCAGATTGCATATGATCTGGAGGGGGAGCAAAGATATATGGGAGTTCCCTTATACAGGGACTTAAGTTATGTTATTTGTCCAACCACAAAAAAGGTTCTTCCGTTTGCTTCAACTGGGTTTCTGGGCCGTGAAATGGAAATTGAACACATAAAAAAGCTTGTTGATTCATTTGGAGAGTTTTATGGTGCGAATGGGCCTTTTAGGGAATATCTTGATGAAATTGTGGGTGCAAGAGAATTATTCGCATACCTTCATATGAATGAAGGAATTGAAGATTTTTCTAGATCAAAAAACTTGACTTCGCGCATGCTATGTCGTTTAGTGACTCTCGATGATATTATATTAGGTGATAAAGCGCTGTGTAGCGACGTTGGGCTTCCAGAGAAGCTGCATGAGGAATATAAGAAGGTTCAGGAAGTACTTGCAAAAGTTATTGCTCGCCCTATTTATTCTATGTCAACGGATGGGCTTATCGCACTCTCACAAGAAAGTCTTCCAGTAGAGTTAAAAGACCACATGATTGATTGGAATCTGAATGTTTAAATACTCATCTTTCTTGCGATTCCTGTATGACTGCAGGCAGTTTACGACTTGTTGAAGCAGGTTTCACGAGTTCAGCTTGGAAGGAATACGTTGCTAGCCAGAAAAAAGATGGTAAAAATGTTCTAAAGGATTATATCGCTGCAGTAAATGATCCTGCAAAAAAAGATTCTGTTCCTGACCCTGAAGATTTTGCTGATCATCACTGGATTGAGATGTCGCGAAATCAAATGGTGGCAACCGATTATCCTGTACCGAGGAACTCGTACTTTTTGATATGGGAAACTCCGCACGAAAGTATTGAGCCGATTTATTATTGGATCATCCAACAATTCTTTGATTTGGGATTTTCTAAAGTTCTCAAAATTACCGATATGTTTACTGCAAGTGAACACTCAAGTTTTTGGGGAAGTGGCGCGCAACGACTCGGACTTCAGCAGGATAAAGTGATGACGTTTCTTGCAAGCATTGGAAAGCTCGTGAAGGAATTGTTTCAGTTAGTGCGAGAAATGCGCTGGATTGATGAGCGATTGAATTATTATCGTAATGCAAAAGAGAGCAGATCTGCAGATGCAACATTAAAAGGCATTTGGGTTGATATGGTTGATGGAGTTGCACCTGGCGGTCAGAAAACAAACGTCAATATTTTCTTGATGGCGCAACAATTGCAATTTACTACCTTGCCTGACTTTTTCTTTGCAACAAAAGTTGATGAGCATGAAAAAATTGATGAGGCAATGAAGAAGTTGAATGTCAATGAAGGGGTGAAGCGCGTTTTGCAACGTAAGTTGTATCAGTATCTTTCGTGGAGATTGCAGACACATAAGGAACTTGAGACAAGGCGTAAAATTACCATTCATTATTTGCGTCAGCACTGGAACATTATTAAGATGTATATGCAATGGGTAAAGCCGTATCTCAAACAAATTGAGCGTCTCTCGCAGGATTCAACACGGCTTGATAGTCCCGGAATTATTGCAGCATTTGAAAGTTCTCTCGTTGATATTGAAGTTCTAGGCGTTCAGAAACCAGTAAATAATAATGATGTTCACATGTGTTTGTTATTAACTCTTGAGTACAGGTCAAAACCAGACATGCAGTTCAGCAAGGAATATTCGCATAGAGGTCCACTACATATTGGTGAAACAAAATTGTATATTCGTGGCTATGCGTGGAGAAAAGAAACCATTCAGAAGTTCATTGCAATGAAGAATCGTGAAGATCTTGCGCTACTTGCGAGTATTGATGAGCAATTAAGTGCGTCTATGGAAGCGCTTGGAACTGATTTGGAAGATTACTTAAAAGAAGCTGGCGAACAATATGAGGAGACACCAAAAGAAGAACAGAAGAAACAATATCAGCCGATCTGGGCGCCATTTGT